>JALVUB010000050.1 GCA_027023915.1 Sedimenticola sp. | reverse complement strand
GTAGCAGAGTGATGGTCTTCAATGGCTGGTCCCCTCCGAACGGGTAAGCTTGTTGTGGACATTGTACTTGCCCGAGGGCTTCTTCATGGGGATGCGTTTCACCTCTTTGAGCGTGCGGGCGTTGTACACCACGATGGCGCCGTCCATGTCCCAGATGCTCACCAGGGCATAGCGGCCGTCCCTGGTGAACTCCACGTGGGCCGAGGTCTTGCCCGGGGCGGGGCGGAGGGTCTTGACGATCTCCAGCGACTGCTTGTCGATCACCAGCATCAGGTCGCGGTGGGGGCCGAAGAAGACGTCGGTCCAGGCGTAGGGGCTCTTTTCGTGGCTGCGCATGAAGAAGCCGGGGCCGGGAGTGGGGATGCGCTTGATCACCTTCCAGGTGGCGGTGTCGATGACGGCCACCTCCGGCTTGCGGATGTTGGGAGTGGCCAGCACCCGGGTGTCACCCCGCTGCCAGGTGATGGCGGAACTGAGGTGGGGCAGGCCCGGCAGGTCGAGGCGGGCGATGTCGCGGCCGCTGTCGAGATCGATCACCTGGGCGCCGCCGCCACGGGTGGAGCCGAGGATGGTGCGGTAGTCCTGGGTGAGAAAGAAATCGTCCAGTACCCCTTTCAGGTGGAGGCGGCGTACCGTCATTTGGTCCGCCGGCACGGGACGGCCCTGATCGTCGGCGTAGCGGATCTCCCACAGCTCGGGGCTGTCCTTGAGGGCGGCGATGAAGCTGTGGCGTGGCGGCGCGGCATAGACGGCGCTCACCCGCGAGCTGGTGCCGTCCTTGCCGGCGGCGGGAAAGATGCGCACCGGGTCGAGGTTGCGGGCGTCGAGCAGCACCAGGTCGTGGGGCAGGTAGTTGGCCACCATCACCCAGCGGCCGTCGTCGGAGACCGCCAGGTTGCGGGCGTTGATGCCGGCGCGGATCTCGGCCACCCAGGTGAGATTGTAAACGTCGAACTTGCTCACCCAGCCGTCGCGCGAGAGGAAATAGACGTAGCGGCCCCCCTCGGCCCACTTGGGGCCGCCGTGGACGGCAAAGCGGGTGGGAAAGCGGCCGATGGGCTCGAAGGTGTCGCCATCGAGAAGGGTGAAGTGGTGATCGCCCAGCTCCACCACCACGAAGAGGTTGTCCAGGTCGGCCTGGAATTTGGGTTTGTCTGGCAGGGTGCCGTGGGGATGGGGCACCGGATGGTTGGCCTGCATCTCTTTCATGCCCCAGGTGGGCACCGACTTCAGGGGCGTGTAGATGTAGTCCGCCAGGCCGGCGATCTGTTCCGGCGTGAGCTTGTCGCCGAAGGGCGGCATCTGGGTGGCCGGGCGGCCGTGGGTGATCACCTGAATGGCCTTCTTCTTCCGCAGCCGGTGGAGGTTCTGCGGAATCAGCGCCGGCCCGATGGCCCCCAGCCGGTCGGGATGGTGGCACCGGGCGCAGTGTTGGCGGTAGAGGGCGGCGGGATCGGCCAGGGTTGTCCCGGCCCAGGTGAGCGCCACCAGAACCAGTGCTGCCCGTAGAATGGCGTGGGGTTTGGGGCTGTTCATGGGCGATAGCGAAAACGGCAATAGACGAAGGATTGTACCTTGCCGGCGGGGGTGTGGTGCTGTTCGCCGAGGGTCTGCTGGAGGTGGAATTCTGATCCTAAAGTCTCGGCCAGGGTTTCGGGGCTGTAGCGCCGCACGGGTAGGCCGCTGCACATCTCGGGGCCGTTGGTGGCGAAGGTGGCGATGATGCAGTGGCCGCCGGGTTCCAGGTTGGCGCGAAGCTGCTCGAGATAACGCTGCCGGTCGCCCTGCTCCACCAGGAAGTGGAACACCGCCCGGTCGTGCCAGATGCGCCAGGGGCCGGGCAGCATGGTTTCCAGAATGTCGGCTTCCAGCCAGCGCACCTGATCGGAGTGGCTACCCAAGCGCCGGCGGGTGGTTTCAAGAGCGGCGCTGGAGATGTCGAGCACGGCAAGGTGCTTCCAGCCCTGTTCCAGCAGTTGGTCCACCAGACGGGAGGCGCCGCCGCCCACGTCAATGAAGGGTGCATGGGGCTTCTCCCCGGTGGCCTCGATGAGACTTAGGGAGGTTTCCGGTTTCGGCTGGAACCAGCTTGTCTCGTTTTCGCTTTTATCCTTGTAGATTTTTTCCCAATGCGCCTTGCGGTCAAAACTCATGAAGCAATCTCTTCGTCGGTGAGATAACAGCCGGGGTCTTCCGCCCAGGGATCGCCGGTGAGCTGCATGGCGCGCACCCGTGTGTTGCCGTTGCAGATGGCCAGGTGTTTGCAGCTGGCGCAGCGCCCCTTCACCGGACGGGGCGACTGCTTGAGCCCGGCCATGAGGGGATCGGAGGTGTCCTGCCAGATCTCGGAGAAGGGGCGCTCCTTGACGTTGCCCAGGTCGTAGTGCCACCACATGGTGTCGGGGTGGACGCGACCCTGGTTGTCGATGTTGGCGATGTTGACCCCGGAGCTGTTGCCGCCCCACTGACGCAGCTTGGCCTCGATGTGTTCGGCCCGGTCGGGGTGGTGCTTGCGGGTCCAGTGGAGGAGGAAGACGCCGTCGGCGTCGTTGTTGCCGGTGACGAACTCGGTGTGGCGGCC
>JALVUB010000049.1 GCA_027023915.1 Sedimenticola sp. | reverse complement strand
GATGATGCCTCCTCCAAGGCACTCGCCGGCGTCGTAGAGTACCACCGACTGGCCGGGCGTGATGGCCCGCTGGGGCTGGTCGAAGCGCACCGCCAGGGTGTTATCCTGGATCTCCACCTCGCACCATTGCAGCGGCTGGCGGTGGCGGCAGCGGGCCTGGCAGCGGAAGCGCGTCGCCGGCGGGGCGCCGGTGGGCCAGTGGAGCTGTGTCGCCTCCAGGGTGTCGCGGTAGAGGAGGGGATGGTCGTGGCCCTGGGCCACCACCAGCCGGTTGTTCTCCAGATCCTTGGCCACCACGAACCAGGGCGCCTCCGGGTGGCCGGCCACGCCGCCGATGCCCAGCCCCTGGCGCTGGCCCAGGGTGTAGTACATCAGCCCCTGGTGGGTGCCGATCACCTCCCCTTCGGGGGTGACCATCTCCCCCGGCTGGGCCGGCAGGTAGCGGGCCAGGAAGTCGCGGAAGCGGCGCTCGCCGATGAAGCAGATGCCGGTGGAGTCCTTCTTGCGCCAGTTGGCGAAGCCGGCCGCCTCGGCCATCTGGCGCACCTCGGGCTTGGTGAGGTCGCCCAGGGGGAAGAGGGTGTGCCGCAGGGCCCGCTGGGGCACCATGTAGAGGAAATAGGTCTGGTCCTTGTTGGCGTCCGCGGCCTGCAGCAGCCGCCGTGGCCCGCCCTCCGAGAGGCGGGCGTAGTGGCCGGTGGCGATGCAGTCGGCGCCCAGCCCCAGGGCGTGGTCGAGAAAGGCGCGGAACTTGATCTCGCGGTTGCAGAGCACGTCGGGATTGGGGGTGCGGCCGGCACGGTACTCGGCCAGGAAATGCTCGAAGACCCGGTCCCAGTACTCGCCGGCGAAGTTCACCCTGTGCAGCGGGATGCCCAGGGTGTCGGCCACCTGTTGGGCGTCGGCCAGGTCCTCGGCGGCGGCGCAGTAGCCTTCCTCATCGTCCTCCTCCCAGTTCTTCATGAACAGCCCTTCCACCTGCCAGCCGGCCTCTTTCAGGCGCAGGGCGGCCACGGCGGAATCGACGCCGCCGGAGAGGCCGACGATCACTTTTCCCTTGCTCATGGATGGAGATGGCGCAGGCTGTCCAGGGGCAGGGCGCTGCCCGCCAGGTAATCACGGATGCACTGGAGGACCATGGGACTGCGCAGCAGTTCCCCGCGCGCCTCGATCTCTTCCAGGGTGAGCCAGTGGGTGGCGATGATTTCTTTATCGAGCTTCCTGCCGGGCTGTGGATCACCCACGGTGCCGCTGAAGCAGAAACGGACGTAGGTGCGCGACTTGCGCGGCAGCTCGTACTGGTAGATTCCCACCAGGGCGCGGGGCTCGAAGGGGTGTGCGGTCTCCTCCAGCACTTCGCGCCGTGCCGCTTCAAGCAGCGATTCGCCCTGTTCCAGATGACCCGCCGGCTGGTTGAAGACGGCCTGGCCGTCGATGTGCTCCTCCACCAGCAGGAAGCGGCCCGCCTGTTCGATGACGGCGGCGACGGTGACATGGATGGGGTAGTTCATGGAAACATTCTATCAGGGGAGATGGGTGATAGAATGCGCCGGTTGCAACATCCAAAGGAACCTGTCCATGTCCTACGAAAAGATCGAGATCCCCGCCGACGGCGAGAAGATCACCGTCAATCCCGACAACAGCCTCAACGTGCCCGACCGTCCCATCGTGCCCTTCATCGAGGGCGACGGCATCGGCGTGGACATCACCCCGGTGATGCGCAAGGTGGTGGATGCCGCCGTGGAGAAGGCCTACGGCGGCAAGCGCGCCATCGCCTGGATGGAAGTCTATGCCGGCGAGAAGGCGGTGAAGGTGTATGGCGGCGACAACTGGCTGCCCGAGGAGACCTTCGACGCGGTGCGCGACTACGTGGTCTCCATCAAGGGGCCCCTCACCACTCCCGTTGGAGGCGGCATCCGCTCTCTCAATGTCACCCTGCGGCAGGTGCTCGACCTCTACGTCTGCCTGCGCCCGGTGCGCTACTTTGCCGGCACCCCCAGCCCGGTGTGTCACCCCGAGTACACCGACATGGTGATCTTCCGCGAGAACTCCGAGGACATCTACGCCGGCATCGAGTGGCCGGCGGGTTCCGACGAGGCGAAAAAGATCATCGACTTCCTGCAGAACGAGATGGGCGTCACCAAGATCCGCTTCCCCGCCACCTCGGGCATCGGCATCAAGCCGGTCTCCAGCGAAGGCACCAAGCGGCTGGTGCGCAAGGCGATCCAGTACGCCATCGACAACGACCGCGACTCGGTGACCCTGGTTCACAAGGGCAACATCATGAAGTTCACCGAGGGGGCTTTCAAGGAGTGGGGCTACGAGCTGGCGAAAGAGGAGTTCGGCGCCACTGAGATCGACGGCGGCCCCTGGTGTTCGTTCAAGAATCCCAAGAGTGGCAGGGAGATCGTCATCAAGGATGTCATCGCCGACGCCTTCCTGCAGCAGATCCTGCTGCGGCCCAAGGAGTACGATGTCATCGCCACCCTCAACCTCAACGGCGACTACATCTCCGACGCCCTGGCGGCCCAGGTGGGGGGCATCGGCATCGCGCCGGGGGCCAACCTCTCCGACACCGTGGCCATGTTCGAGGCGACCCACGGCACCGCGCCCAAGTATGCCGGACAGGACAAGGTCAACCCCGGCTCGCTGATCCTCTCCGCCGAGATGATGCTGCGCCACATGGGCTGGACCGAGGCGGCCGACCTCATCGTCAAGGGGATGGAAGGCGCCATCCAGGCCAAGACCGTCACCTACGACTTCGAGCGGCTGATGGAGGGCGCCACCCTGGTGAGCTGTTCGGGATTTGGGGAGGCGATGATCGCCCACATGTAAGCTTTCGGAAACAGCGGATTAACATCCTGCTAAAGAAAAGCCTGTCCCGGGGCTTTGGGACAGGCTTTTCAAGTCTGAGTGGCCAAAAACGCTATTTGTCGCCGATGTGCCTCAGGTTCTGCGCATGCAGACCCTTTGGCCCACGCTCGATGTCGAATTCTACGGCCTCGCCTTCCTTGAGCGTTTTGTAGCCGTCCATTTCAATGGCTGTGAAATGAACGAAAACATCTTCGCCGCCCTCGTCTGGGGTGACGAAGCCGTATCCTTTTGCGTTATTGAACCACTTTACTACCCCACTGGGCATGGTACATCCTCCTGTTACTTCTTGCTGGTGGAACTGGTTTGTTGTTGTTAGGGAAGGTCTGAAAAATTCAGGTCTTCCTCCGGCACATGGATGTGCCGGCAAAACCAATGGCTCCAAGCCATTGATTTTGGGGGATCTCGAAAAATCCTGGCAATTTTTCTCCACGCAAGCCGAAAACGCGGTTTCCGATTTGCTTCATTTTCAATCCCGTGCGTGATTGAAAACAGCGGCCCCCCTATCCCGCGCGGGCACCTCAATTTTTCGAGGCGCCCTTCAGCATATTCAAAAATAGGTCAGGATGGGCCGATCGTCAAATGATTCGAAAATTTTATTATTCTTCAATAAGTTGTGACAGATAGTCATTCAACGCCTGCTGTGCCTCCGGTGGGACATCGAGGAATTTGAAGCCGCACCAGTAGCTGTCATTGGTGCTGGCTTCTTCGCGCCAGACACAAGTGGCTCCCACGGTGATGTTCAGTTCATTGTCCAGTGTGTCGACGAGCTTGAGCTGGTAGATGCTGTCCGGTTCGGGGCTGTCGGCTCCCGACATCAGCATGAAGCCGGAGGTGGAGAGGTTGATGAGTATGCCGAGCGTGCCGTTGTCGATGCTGTTGATGGCTTGCAGTCCCGCTTTGGTGGGAAAGCGTTCCGTTTTTCTTTTGTTCTCATTCATGTTTCAGATTGTTGTTCCGGGGTTTTGGAGTCGTTGAGCTTTTCTTCGAGGAAAGAGTGGATATGCGTCATTGCCCTGTTCCAGAAAGAACGCTTGATGTCAGTGAAATAGACCACGCTGCCGTTAAGAACGTCCTCGGCCAGCTTGTCGATATCCAGCACTATGGACTTTCTCTGTCTTGGCGTCATGAAAAGAAAGTGGTCGGTCATGGGGTTGTACCAGGAGAGCCTGGCCCGGTAGCTTTCAGCGCTGCCCGCATTGAATTCGAACCAGGTTCCCTTTGGCAGTTGTCGCAGCTGTTGATAAAGTTCCGAATTTTGCTGATTCGGCTTTTCCTTCTTGTCGTCAGGGGAGGCGTCTTCCGCTTTCTTTTTGTCCAGAGTGAATGTCAGCGTGGTGCCCGCCGCCGGCGGATTGCGTAGTGCCTCCACAAAATCCTTTAACTTGCGTTCGTGGTGGGGGAGCAGCAGACCGATCTGGCGGGAGAGGTGGCGCGACAGGGAGTCAACCCGTGTTGACCTTTCCGGACCGCTTTCCCGGGAGAAGATAATTTCACGGATCCGGCGCCCCAGCGCCATGGCCTCGCGCCACTGCTGGGCGTGTTCATCACCCTGGTCCCGCAGTTGCAAAAGGGTGAGATAGTCCACCCACAGCTCTTTGATGAATTTTTCGCAATAGACGGGTATCGGCTTCCCGCCGAACAGTTCCGCGGTAACCCGGCGTGCCTTCTCCTTGGTCTTGAGCAGCTGTTCCTTGCTGATTTCGGCTTCCACTTTACGTTTTTCCACCAACTGGAACTTGTGTTCCCGGAGCGAGACCTCTTCACCGAGCGTTTCCAGGTAGCCCTTGAAGTCGTCTCGGCTCTGCTTGCGCATGCGCACGATGTTGTAAACGGTTTTTTTAAGGAAGGGGTAGATGCCTTCCTCCAGGTTGGATTCATCCACCCAGATGGCCGATGCAGCGATCGCTTTTTCCAGGAAGAGCCTGGCCGGATGTTCCGGGTTGGAAAAGAAGTCTCCGTCGCTCAGGGCAATTTTGATATAGGGGGTGTAGAGGTAACCCAGAAGCGCCTTGGCCGCGTTGGGTATGGTGTTGTCGTCCAGCATCTCCTCGAACAGCAGCCCCACCAGGTCGATGATGTCCTCCTGATCGTCGATCAAGCGGTTCTCGCCCACTTGTTGTTTGATGGTTTTACGTTGTTCCAACATGGCCGCCTGAGCTCGCTTGACGGCGTCCGACCCTGCGCTGCTGTCCAACAGTTGGCTGCTGTCGAAGAGGTCGTGCTGTTGCAAGGCGGCATTGACCGCCTCTACTAGTTCCCTGGAGGTGGCGGAGTGGGCCTTGGTGGGAAGAGGAACCTTTTTGCGCTTGCGGGAACGATTGGCTCGCAACAACTCGTGAATGCGCTTCATGGTCTCTTCGGCCAGCTGCGCTCGTGTTGTCGGGTGGTCGTCGTCAGCCAGAATGCCGCTTTTTCTTCGCCATCCAATGGGTCTCACTTCATATTTGAAAGTGGGCAGGATGCCGGCATTGATGAGTATCTGGTTGAGATGGGCGTAAAGTTGGGGCAGAGCCGATAGCACATGCTTGTCGAACAAGGTGTACAGAACCAGCAGCGCATCTTTTTCGATGGTCAGGCGATTGACGCAGCGGGAGAAAAGATCGCAGAGCTGGTGGGGCGAGGCGGGGATCTGCTCCAGGCTCACCGGTTGACCGTAATTGATGACAGCCAGCCGCTTGGCCAGGGGATAGAGTTCATGCATGTTGTCCCGCTGGGCCCGGTCCGCCATGGTTTGCAATACCAGATTGCGCTCATACAGGTCGATATTGACCAGGCTGAGAGTGCCATCCCAGAACTGTGGCGAATGCTGCTCCTGTTCAGCGGGAAATTCCCGAAGTTTCTTGGTGAGCAAGTCGGTGAAATCGAGAGAGAGATCCTCCATTTTTACCCAGATTTCACGCTGGGCTTCGAAAAAATGGCCTCGGATCCGCGCGTTTTCCGCCTTCTCTGCGAAATCCGCCAGTACAAAGTCGCTGCTGCGCAACAGCTCGCGGAATTTCTTGCCGAGCAGTTCGATGGCCTCTTTTTGCCAGTCGGCAAGCAGGTCGCGAAACTTGTAATGAATGGTCACCGTACTTCGTCCCTGCGGGTGTACATTCCTGCTATTGTGATTCAGTTTGGGGGGTGGATCAATCGAGGAGCCGGAAAAACAGTCAATCGCTGGTTGTTATTCGTGCTTTGATCTAGCTATGATTCGGCTGTCTCATCTGTTTTACGAGGTAAAAACACAATGAAAAGGATATTGGGTGTTACCCTGGTTTCCCTGACCGTTGGACTGGGAGGATGTGAAACCATGCAACAGAATCCCAAGGCGGCGACAGGTGCTGCCATTGGCGCGGTGGCGGGAGCCGTGATCGGTCATCAGATCAACCATGGCGACGGCAAATGGGTTGGCGCCGTTCTGGGTGCCCTGGCCGGTGGCGCAATCGGTCACTACATGGACCAGCAGCAGCGTGAAATGGAGCAGAAGCTGGCCAAGGAACGTGCCGCCGGCAACGTGGAAGTGCAGCGCATGCCGGATGACACCTTGAAACTTACCTTGGCGTCCAAGGTTTCTTTCGATTTCGACAGCGCCAAGATCAATCCCGGCTTTGCCGATGCGCTGGACCGCATGGCCGAGGTGATCCGAAAATATGACAAGACCATGGTGCATGTGATCGGCCATACCGACAGCGTTGGTTCGGAAGAGTACAACCAGCGGCTCTCCGAGGATCGCGCCGAGGCGGTGGCCGACTATCTGGTGTCCCGTGGTGTTGACAGGTCCCGCATCCGCACCGAGGGGCGGGGCGAGCGCGAGCCTCGCGCCACCAACGACACCGAGGCGGGGCGTCAGCTCAACCGGCGGGTCGAGATCTATCTGCGGCCCATCGAGAAAGGAAACGAACAGAAAGCGGCGGAGTCTCCACGCTACTATTGACGGAGAAGGGCGCCTCGAAATTTTTTCGGGGTGCCCTGAATCCGTGAAACAAGAAAGCGGTTTGGCTGGTCTCTTGAAGGAAGAGTCCCGATCAGGAGCATCCCATGAGCCGATTTCGACCGCCTTCCATTCCACCCTCCCAAATCACCGATGAAACTGTCTGGAAAAAGCGTCGTCGCATCATGCAGGCAGCGGGCGTGCTGGGTGCCGGTGTCCTGCTGGCGGGGATAACCGAAGCCGGGCGGGGTGGTGGCCGGAAGAAAGAAGACGACAGGCTTGAACCGACCCCCTACCGTTATATCACCACCTACAACAATTTTTACGAGCTTGGAACCGGCAAGCGTGAGCCGGCGGAGAACGCCCACTATCTCACCACCAGGCCATGGAGTATCGAGGTGTCGGGCGAGTGTGAAAAGCCCGGCACCCTGGACATCGAAGATCTTCCTCGGCTCTTTCCCACGGAGGAGCGCATCTATCGTTTCCGCTGCGTGGAGGCCTGGGCCATGGTGGTGCCCTGGGAGGGCTTTCCCCTGTCGAAACTGCTAAAGCGCTTCCAGCCCACCTCCAAAGCCAAATATGTGGAGTTTCGCACCCTTTACGATCCGGAGCGGATGCCGGGCCAGAAGCGCAATGTGCTTCCCTGGCCCTATGTGGAGGGGCTGCGCATGGACGAGGCGATGCATCCCCTCACCCTCATTGCCACCGGCCTTTACGGCAAGCCGCTGCCCGCCCAGAACGGCGCGCCCCTGCGGCTGGTGGTGCCCTGGAAATACGGCTTCAAGAGCATCAAGTCCATCGTCTCCATCCGCTTCACCGAGAAGCAGCCGCGCAACACCTGGCATGTGCTTCAGCCTGACGAGTACGGTTTCTATGCCAACGTCAATCCGGCGGTGGACCACCCCCGCTGGAGCCAGAAGCGCGAGCGGGTGCTGGGCAGCGGCATCTTTGCCGACAAACAGCCCACGCTGCCCTTCAACGGCTATGCGGAGCAGGTGGCCGGGCTCTATCGCGGGATGGATCTGAGGAAATACTTCTGATTACCCGACAATGCCGCCTGGATCCGGTAGGCCGGGCTTCAGCCCGACAACTGGAATGCTTTCCCGGGCCAGCTGGCCTCCAAGCATTATTGGTTATTCAGTCGGGCCGAAGCCCGACCTGCGGAAGATGTGGGTGAGATTCGTCAAACCATCCCTATTTCTCCTCTGCCTCCTGCCCCTGGCCCGGCTCTTGTGGGGCCTCTACAGCGGTGCCTTGCAGCCCAACCCCGTGGAGGCCCTGCTCCACGGCACCGGCGACTGGACCCTGCGGCTGTTGCTGGTGACACTTGCCATCACCCCTTTGCGGCGGCTCACCGGCTGGCGGCGGCCGGTGCTCTGGCGGCGGATGTTGGGGCTGTTCAGCTTCTTCTACGCGGTACTCCACTTCACCATCTGGCTGGCGCTCGATCGAGAGCTGATGTGGGGCCTGGTGCTGGAGGATCTTTCCAAGCGCCCTTACATCATGGTGGGCTTTGCCGCGTTGCTGATCCTGCTGGCTCTGGCGGTCACTTCCAACGCCTTCAGCATGCGCCGCCTGGGCGCCAACTGGAAACGGCTCCACCGGCTGGCCTACGTGGCGGCGCTGCTGGGGGTGCTCCACTACTGGTGGCTGGTGAAGGCCGACGTGCGCGAGCCGCTGATCTACCTGGGGGTGTTTGCGGTGTTGATGGGGTTGAGGTTGCCGCTGAAGCGGTGGGATGGTTGAACCCCTCACCTCACCCTTCTACCGGAGAGAACACTCCTGTAGGTCGGGCTTCAGCCCGACATGGCGCAGGCTGGCTGTCGGGCTGAAGCCCGACCTACAGGGTAACCGTCAGGCGTCGATCCGCTTGTAGCGAATCCGGTGCGGGTTGACTGCCTCCTCTCCCAGCCGCCGCTTCTTGTCCTCTTCGTAGTCGGCGAAGTTGCCCTCGAACCAGGTCACCTTTGAATCGCCCTCGAAGGCGAGGATGTGGGTGGCGATGCGGTCGAGGAACCAGCGGTCGTGGGAGATCACCACGGCGCAGCCGGGGAAGGCGAGGAGCGCCTCCTCCAGGGCGCGCAGGGTCTCCACGTCGAGGTCGTTGGTGGGCTCGTCCAGCAGCAGCAGGTTGCCGCCCGAGCGCAGCAGCTTGGCCAGGTGAACCCGGTTGCGCTCGCCGCCGGAGAGGTCGCCCACCCGCTTCTGCTGGTCGGGGCCGCGGAAGTTGAAGCGACTGACGTAGGCGCGCGAGGGCATCTCGAAGCTGCCCACGCGGATGATGTCCTGGCCGTCGGAGATCTCTTCCCACACCGTCTTGCTGTCGTCCAGGGCGTCGCGGCTCTGATCGACATAGGCCAGTTGCACCGTGGGGCCGACGCGCAGCTCGCCGGCGTCGGCTTCTTCCTGGCCGGTGATGATGCGGAAGAGGGTGGACTTGCCGGCGCCGTTGGGACCGATGATGCCGACGATGCCGCCCGGCGGCAGGTTGAAGCTCAGGTCGTCGAACAGCAGCCGGTCGCCATAGCCCTTCTTCAGGCCGTTGGCCTCGATCACCAGGTCGCCCAGGCGCGGTCCCGGCGGGATGTAGATCTCGTTGGTCTCGTTGCGCTTCTGGAACTCCTGGCTGGCCAGCTCCTCGAACTGCCTGAGGCGCGCCTTGGACTTGGCGTGACGCCCCTTGGGGTTGGCGCGCACCCACTCCAGCTCTTTCTTCATCGCCTTGATGCGCGCCTGCTCGGCCTTGGCCTCCTGCTCCAGCCGCTTCTCCTTCTGCTCCAGCCAGGAGGAGTAGTTTCCCTCCCAGGGGATGCCGTGGCCGCGGTCAAGTTCAAGAATCCAGCCGGCGACGTTGTCGAGGAAGTAGCGGTCGTGGGTCACCGCCACCACGGTGCCCTTGTAGTCGTGCAGGAAGCGCTCCAGCCAGGCGATGGACTCGGCGTCCAGGTGGTTGGTTGGCTCGTCCAGCAGCAGCATGTCGGGCTTGGAGAGCAGCAGCCGGCAGAGGGCCACCCGGCGCCGCTCGCCACCGGAGAGCTTGGTGACGTCTGCGTCCCAGGGGGGCAGCCGCAGGGCGTCGGCGGCCACCTCCAGTTGGCGCTCCAGGTTGTGGCCATCGGCGGCCTGGACGATGTTCTCCAGCTCCGCCTGGCGCTTGGCCAGGGCGTCGAAATCGGCGTCGGGCTCGGCGTAGGCGGCATAGACCTGCTCCAGTTCCTCCATCGCCCTTTTCACCTCGCCCAGGGCCTCCTCCACGTTGCCGCGCACGTCCTTGTCGGGGTCGAGCCGGGGCTCCTGGGGCAGGTAGCCCACGCGGATGCCGGGCTGGGGGCGGGCCTCGCCGTCGAACTCCTGGTCCACCCCGGCCATGATGCGCAGCAGGGTGGACTTGCCGGCGCCGTTGAGTCCGAGGACGCCGATCTTGGCGCCGGGAAAGAAGGAGAGAGAGATGTCGCGCAGGATGGTGCGGTCGGGCGGCACCACCTTGCTGACGCGGTTCATAGTGTAGATGTACTGGGCCATGTTGGGGATCGGTGTGATCAGTTGTTGTGCAGCTTCGCCGCCTGGAGGGTGTTCTCCAGCAGCGTCGCCACCGTCATCGGCCCCACGCCGCCGGGGACGGGGGTGATCCAGGCGGCCTTCTCCTTCGCTGCCTCGAAATCCACGTCGCCGCACAGGCTGCCGTCCTCGCGCCGGTTGATCCCCACGTCGATGACGATGGCGCCGGGCTTGATCCAGTCGCCGGGAACGAATTCGGGGCGGCCCACCGCGGCCACCAGCAGGTCGGCGCCGCGCACCTTGTCGGCAAGATCCCTGGTGCGGCTGTGGCAGACGGTGATGGTGCAGCGCGCCATCAAAAGCTCCAACGCCATTGGGCGGCCGACGATGTTGGACTGCCCGATGATTACCGCATCCAGCCCCTCCAGGTTCACGCCGGTGCGCTCGAGCATGGTCATTACCCCCTTGGGAGTGCAGGGGCGCAGCAGCGGCATGCGCAGGGTGAGCCGGCCCACGTTGTAGGGGTGGAAGCCGTCCACGTCCTTGGTGGGGAGGATGCGCTCGATGACGGTGTTCTCGTCGATCTGCTCCGGCAGCGGCAGCTGCACCAGGATGCCGTCGATCTCCTCCCGGTGGTTGAGCTGGTCGATGAGGGCTAAAAGCTCGCTCTCGGGGGTGTCGGCCGGCAGGCGGATCAGCTCGGAGTGAAAGCCCACTTCCTTGCACGCCTTCTCCTTGTTGCGCACATAGACCTGGGAGGCGGGGTTCTCGCCCACCAGGATCACGGCCAGCCCCGGCGCGCGACCGCCGGCGGCCAGTAGCGCCTCCACCTCGCGGGCGATGGTGGTCCTCAGATCGGCCGCGATGGCCTTGCCGTCGAGAATGCGTGCGCTCATGTTGCTGTTGCCGTGGCGGGAAAAGGCAGATTCTACTTCCGTGTCCGGGGC
>JALVUB010000048.1 GCA_027023915.1 Sedimenticola sp. | reverse complement strand
CTTCCTGGCCATCGCCGGCGGCAAGCAGGTGGCGGTGCTGGTGCCCACCACTCTGCTGGCCCAGCAGCACTACGACAACTTCGCCGACCGCTTCGCCGACTGGCCGGTGAAGGTGGCCCTGCTCTCGCGCTTCAGCAACAACAAGGCCACCGCCGAAACCCTCAAGGGGCTGGCCGAAGGCACCGTGGACATCGTGGTGGGCACCCACAAGCTGCTGGGCGACCAGGTGAAGTTCAAGGACCTGGGGCTGGTGATCGTGGACGAGGAGCAGCGCTTCGGCGTGCGCCACAAGGAGAAGCTCAAGGCCCTGCGGGCCGAGGTGGACCTGCTCACCCTCACCGCCACCCCCATCCCGCGCACCCTCAACATGGCCATGAGCGGCATGCGCGATCTCTCCATCATCGCCACGCCGCCGGCGCGCCGCCACCCCATCAAGACCTTCGTCCACCAGTGGAGCGACACCCTGGTGCGGGAGGCGATCCAGCGCGAGCTGGGGCGCGGGGGGCAGGTCTATGTGCTTCACAACGAAGTGAGCACCATCGAGAAGATGGCCGATACCATCCGCTCACTGGTGCCCGGCGCGCGGGTGGAGTTCGCCCACGGCCAGATGCGGGAGCGCGAGCTGGAGCGCATCATGCGCGACTTCTACCACCAGCGCTTCAACATCCTGGTCTGCACCACCATCATCGAGAGCGGCATCGACGTGCCCAGCGCCAACACCATCGTCATCAACCGCGCCGACAAGCTGGGGTTGGCCCAGCTTCACCAGCTCCGCGGCCGGGTGGGACGCAGCCACCACCGCGCCTACGCCTATCTCATCACCCCGCCACCGCGCGCCATGACCAAAGACGCCCTCAAGCGGCTGGAAGCCCTGGAGGCACTGGAAGACCTGGGCGCCGGCTTCACCCTGGCCACCCACGACCTGGAGATCCGCGGCGCCGGCGAGCTGCTGGGCGAGGAGCAGAGCGGCCAGATCCACGAGGTGGGCTTCACCCTCTACACCCAGATGCTGGAGCGGGCGGTGCGCGCCATCAAGGAGGGCCGGCAGCCCGAGCTGGACCGGCCCCTGGACCACGGCACCGAGATCGACCTCCACCTGCCGGCGCTGCTGCCCGAGGACTACCTGCCCGACGTCCACGTGCGCCTGATCCAGTACAAGCGCATCGCCTCCGCCGAAAGCCGCGAGGCCCTGCGCGAACTGAAGGTGGAGATGATCGACCGCTTCGGCCTGCTGCCGGAGGCGGCGAAGAACCTGTTCGAGATCACCGAGCTCAAGCTGGAAGTGGCGCCCCTGGGCATCCGCAAGATCGAGGCCGGCCCCGAGGGCGGGCGCATCCATTTCGAGGAGCAGCCCGCCATCGACCCGGCGCGCCTGATCCAGCTCATCCAGCAACGCCCCCAGGAGTACCGCCTCGACGGCAGCGAGCGGCTGCGCTTCTTTGCCGACCTGTCGGATACCGCCACGCGGGTGCGGCGGGTACGGGAGATTGTTGGCCGTCTCGCTTCATAAAACGACCGTTCCCTTCCCCACACTTCCACTTCCAACCGGCTACGCCGCTACCGGCTCGATTTCGCCGTTCAGCCGGTCGCCGATCTCCGCCTCGGCCACCGCCAGGTCGTAAGCCGTCTGCAGATTCATCCAGAACTGCGGCGAAGTGCGAAAATAGCGCCCCAGGCGCAGCGCCGTGTCGGCGGTAATGGCCCGCTTGCCATGGACAATTTCATTGATCCGCCGGGGCGGCACGTGGATCGCCTTGGCCAGCCGGTACTGGGTGATGCCCGCGCCCTCGATATAGTCCAGCAGATGCGCGCCAGGATGCACCGGCCCCAGCGTTTCGCCCGTGGTTACCGCCGACAGGTCGGCGGCCGTAATTTCGTCCCGATTCAGCATAGCGTTCTCCTAGTGGTAGTCGATAAGGCGCACCGCGTGCGCGTCGCCATCCTTCCATTCAAAGCAGAGGCGCCACTGGCTGTTCACCCGCAGGCAGTGCAAATGTTTCAGCTTGCCTTTCTTGCGCTTCAGCCGGTTGCTCGGCGGGTTGCGCAGATCATCCAGGCAAGTTGCCGCGTCGATCTGCAACAGCCGCATCCTGACGCGAGCCTGAATGGATGGGTCCACGCCCTTGATCTTTTTTCCCATAAACAGGGCCGCAGTGCGCTTATCGTAGAAGCTCTTAATCATGAACATATGATAACGCATTTCGTTAATAACGCCAAACGTTATTAAGCGGCGGAACCCGTTCTACGCGACGCCGCGCCACTTGTCGGCCACCATGCTCTCCATGGGCAAGAACAGTCCCTCTCCTGTCCGCTTATTTTCTCCCTGCGATGCAAAATCAAGACCTGCCCCCTTACTCGGTACGCAGCGGCGGCTGGAACCCAGACGCCAACGAATCAGACCGGGAATATGGCAATGCCCTGGCGGCGCGGGGTTACTGGCAGGCTTTCCAACGTGTCGAGGAAAGCGTAAGGAAAGTGCTGGAAAGCGTGAATCCGGGCAAGGTGGCCGACGAGGATCATGGCGACTGGTACCGGCAACCCTTTGCGGCAGGCCTCTCGTCGTCGCTTGTCCGCGATCCGCGGTGCCCGTTCCGCGGCATAGCCGTCAACCCCC
>JALVUB010000047.1 GCA_027023915.1 Sedimenticola sp. | reverse complement strand
CTTGATGATGTCGGCGGCGGTGCCCTGCATGGGGGCGTTGATGGCGGTGCGCTCGGCGGCGGCGCGGCGCTGGCCGTTGCGGCTGTTGATCTCGGGCAGGTGGAGGCGGCGGCCGAAGAGGGTCTCCACGTAGCCCTGCTGGCGCGCCTCCTCCCTGGTGCGCTCCATGAACTCGCGCACGCCGGGGTAGCGGCTGAAGTAGAGATCGACGTATTCCTGCGCCTCGTCGCGACCGATGCCGAGCTGGCGCGCCAGGCCGAAGGCGGACATGCCGTAGATGAGGCCGAAGTTGATCGCCTTGGCGCGGCGGCGCGCCTCGGGCTCCACCGCTTCCGGCGAGGGGTAGCCGAACACCTCGGCGGCGGTGGCGGCGTGGATGTCCAACCCCTGCTCGAAGGCGCGCAGCAGCCCCTCGTCGCCCGAGAGGTGGGCCATGATGCGCAGCTCGATCTGTGAGTAGTCGGCGGCCATCATCTTCCACCCCGGCTCGGCCACAAAAGCCTTGCGGATGCGCCGCCCCTCCTCGGTACGCACCGGGATGTTCTGCAGGTTGGGGTCGGAGGAGCTGAGCCGGCCGGTGGCGGCGACCGCCTGGTGGTAGCTGGTGTGGACGCGGCCGGTGTCGGGGTCCACCATCCTGGGCAGCTTGTCCAGATAGGTGGATTTGAGCTTGGCCAAGCCGCGGTGCTCGAGGATCACCGCCGGCAGTTCGTGGCCGCGCGCCGCCAGCTCCTGCAGCACCGCCTCGGAGGTGGAGGGAGCGCCCTTGGGGGTCTTGCGGATCACCTCCATCCCCAGCTCGTCGAAGAAGACCTGGCCGATCTGCTTGGGGGAACCGAGGTTGAAGGGGTGGCCGGCCAGGGCGTAGGCGCGCTCCTCGAGCTGGTGGAGCTTCTCCGCCAGCTCGGCGCTCTGCCGCCTGAGCAGCTCGGTGTCGATACGCACCCCGGTGCGCTCCATGCGCGAGAGCACCGGCACCAGGGGCATCTCGATCTGCTCGAAGACGAACCTCAGCCCCTCCTCCGGCTCCAGCCGGGGCCAGAGGGCCTGGTGGAGGCGCAGGGCGATGTCGGCATCCTCGGCGGCGTAGGGCGCCGCCTCCTCCAGCGCCACCTGGTTGAAGGCGATCTGTTTCGCCCCCTTGCCGGCCACGGTCTCATAGGAGACCGGCTGGTAGCCCAGGTACTTCTTCGCCAGGGAGTCCATGTCGTGGCGGGTGGCGGTGGAGTCGAGGACGTAGGACTCGAGCATGGTGTCGTAGCGGATGCCGCGCAGCTCGATGCCGTGGCGGGCCAGCACGCTCATGTCGTACTTGAGGTTCTGGCCCAGCTTGGGCCGCCCTTCGTCCTCCAGCAGGGGGCGCAGCCTCTCCAGCGCCTGGTGGTGGTCGAGCTGGCGCGGCGCGCCGGGATAGTCGTGGGCCAGGGGCAGGTAGGCGGCCCGCTCCGGCTCCACCGCGAAGGAGACCCCCACCAGCTCGGCCTGCATGTAGTCGAGGCTGGTGGTCTCGGTGTCGAAAGCGAAGACCTCGGCCTGTTCCAGCCGCCCGATCCACTGGTCCAACTGCGCCCTGTCGAGGATCACCTCGTAGTCGCCGCTGGCGGCGGCCCTGGCGGCGCTGGGGGGATCGGGATCCTCTTCGTCCAGCGAGGCGAGCAGACGGCTCGCTTCCATCCGGGTGAAGAGCTCGCGCAGCGTTTGCAGGTCGGGCTGGCGGGGCGCGAGCTGGTCGGGCGCCAGGTCGAGATCCAGGTCGGCGCGGATGGTGGCCAGCTCGCGCGACAGGGGCAGCTGCTCCAGGCTGGCGCGCAGGTTCTCGCCCACCTTGCCCTTCACCTCGTCGGCGTGGGCCATCAGTTCATCGAGGGAACCGTACTGGTTGAGCCACTTGGCGGCGGTCTTGGGACCCACCTTGGGTACCCCGGGGATGTTGTCGGAAGCGTCGCCGGTGAGAGCGAGGAAGTCGATGATTCTCTCCGGCTTCACCCCGAACTTCTTCTCCACCCCCTGGCGGTCGAGCACCCGGTCGGTCATGGTGTCGATGAGGGTGATGCGGTCGTTCACCAGTTGCGCAATGTCCTTGTCGCCGGTGGAGATGAGCACCTGCATCCCCTGCTCCGCCGCCTGCCGTGCCAGGGTGCCGATGACGTCGTCCGCCTCCACCCCCTCCACCACCAGCAGGGGCAGCCCCATCGCCTCCACGATCTGGTGCAGCAGGGGAATCTGCGCCTTCAGCTCGTCCGGCGCGGGCGGGCGATTGGCCTTGTAGTCGGCGTAGAGCTCGTCGCGGAAGGTGGGGCCGGGCGCGTCGAACACCACCGCCATGTATTTGGGCTGGTACTCCCGCACCAGCTTGCGCAGCATGTTCACCACCCCCACCACCGCCCCGGTGGGCTCGCCCTTCGAATTGGTCAGGGGCGGCAGGGCGTGGAAGGCGCGGAAGAGATAGGAGGAGCCGTCTACGAGGACGAGGTCGGGCTGGAGGCTCATCTTGGGGCCTCCTGATGGCTTGCGGAAAACATGGGGGAAGCCTACGTTCGTGGTTGCAGGGGGTCAAGGCGGTTGCCCCGCACCTTCCAGGCCTGGCCAAAACCACGCACGTAGCTTCCCTCCTCCACCTGGAAGCGGAAAAGGTGGAAATCGGGCAGGCTGCGCAGCAGGGTCACGGTTTCGCCGAAGAGCGACTCCATCCGCGCCAGCAGGCTGTCCGCCTCGTTGCCCCTGACTTCTTCGGCCCGGCACTGGAGCACCAGCCGCTCGCGGGCGAAGAGGTTGCGCGCCTCGGCCTCGGGCTGGATGAACATGAGACTGGCCCTCGGGTTGGCCAGCAGGTGGCGGGTGTGGGCGGCCAGCTCGCTGACGTAGATGCATATGGCCTCGTCGTCGTCGAGGATGTAGGGCGCATAGCTGGCTTCGGGCACGCCTTCGGGCGAGACGGTGGCCAGCAGGACGCTCTTGCAGCGGTCGCGCAGGGCGCGGGCGGATTGTTGGAGTTGTTGGTGTTCTTTGGTCATGGCTAACACCCATGAATTCCGGGTTCACCCCGAATCATGGAAAAACATGCCGTAGGAGCGGCGTCCTCGCCGCGAACATTGTCGGGCTGAAGCCCGACCTACCGCTCGTCCGGCTCGTAGGCCAGGTTCTGCCCCAGCCACTTTTCCACCTCCTCCACCGTCATCCCCTTGCGCCTGGCGTACTCCTCCACCTGGTCGCGCCCGATGCGGCCCACGGCAAAGTAGCTGGACTCGGGATGGGCGAAGTAGAGGCCGCTCACCGCCGCGGTGGGCACCATGGCTTTCGACTCGGTGAGCCAGATGCCGGCGTGCTTCTCGGCGTCGAGCAGTTCCCAGAGCAGATCCTTCTCGGTGTGGTCGGGGCTTGCCGGGTAACCCATGGCGGGGCGGATGCCCTGGTACTTCTCCGCGATCAGCTCGTCGTTGCTGAGGGCTTCCCCGCTGGCGTAGCCCCACAACACCTTGCGCACCTGTTCGTGCAGCCACTCGGCCAGGGCCTCGGCCAGGCGGTCGGCCAGGGCCTTGAGCATCAGGCTGGCGTAGTCGTCGTGCGCTTTTTCGAACTCGGCGATCTTGTCGTCGATCCCCTCGCCGGCGGTGCAGGCGAAACCGCCGATCCAGTCGGCCCTGCCCTCTTCCTCCGGGGCGATGAAGTCGGCCAGGCAGTGGTTCCACTTCCCCTCGGGCTGCTTGCCCTGCTTGCGCAACATGTGGAAGGTGGTGAGTACTTGCCTGCGTTCTTCGTCCTCGTACACAAGGATGTCGTCGCCCCGGGCATTGGCGGGGAAGAGCCCCACCACCGCCCGTGCCCGCAGCCACTTCTCGTCGATGATTTGTTTCAGCATGGCCTGGGCGTCGGCGAAGAGCTTGCGCGCCTCCTCGCCCTTCTCCGGGTCGTCGAGAATCTTCGGATAGCGCCCCTTGAGCTGCCAGGCGTGGAAGAAGAAGGTCCAGTCGATGTAGGGCACCAGGGTCTCGATGGGGATGTCGTCGTAGACCGCCAGCACGCCACCCCCCTTGGGCACCAGGCGCACCCCTTCCGGCGGCTGCTCCAGCGCCTTGGGCCGCGGTGGCTGCCATCCCTGCCAGTCGATGGGCACCCGGTTGGCGCGCGCCTCTTCCAGGGTGGCCAGGTTGCGCGCCTCCTGCTTGCGCGACCTGCCCTGGCGCACCTGCTCGTACTCTTCGGCCAGGGCCGCCAGGAAGTCAGGCTTCTGCTCCTCCGAGAGCAGGGCACTGGCCACCCCCACGGCGCGGGAGGCGTCGGGCACATAGACCACGCCGTGCTCGTACTCGGGGGCGATCTTCACCGCGGTGTGGGCCTTGGAGGTGGTGGCGCCGCCGATCATCAGGGGGATGGTGAAGCCCTGGCGCTTCATCTCTTTCGCCACGTGGACCATCTCGTCCAGCGAAGGGGTGATGAGGCCCGAGAGGCCGATGAGGTCCACCTCTTTCTCCCGCGCCGTCTCCAGAATATTGTCGGCGGGCACCATCACCCCCAGGTCCACCACTTCGTAGCTGTTGCACTGGAGGACGATGCCGACGATGTTTTTGCCGATGTCGTGCACGTCCCCCTTTACCGTGGCCATGAGGATGCGGCCGGCGTTCTCGGCGGGGCACTCGGCCTTTTCCGCCTCCAGGTAGGGCTCCAGCACCGCCACCGCCTGCTTCATCACCCGCGCCGACTTGACCACCTGGGGCAGGAACATCTTGCCCGCGCCGAAAAGGTCGCCCACCTGATTCATGCCGTCCATGAGCGGCCCTTCGATCACCTGGATGGGACGGCCCAGCTTATTGAGCGCTTCCAGGGTGTCTTCCTCGATGAACTCGGTGATCCCCTTGAGCAGGGCGTGGGCCAGCCGCTTCTCCACCGGCCATTCGCGCCATTCGAGGTCCTCTTTCTTCTCCTCGGCGGCGCCGCCGCCGGCATATTTGGGCGCCAGCTCCACCAGGCGGTCGCCGGCCCCGGGGTCGCGGTTTAGGATCACGTCCTCCACGGCATTGCGCAGCTCTTCCGGCACCTCGTCGTAGACCACCAGTTGCCCTGCGTTTACGATGCCCATGTCCATCCCCGCCCGGATGGCGTGGTAGAGGAAGACGGCGTGGATCGCCTCGCGCACCGGGTTGTTGCCGCGGAAGGAGAAGGAGACGTTGGAGACGCCCCCCGAGACCAGGGCGTGGGGGAGGTTCTGCTTGATCCAGCGGGTGGCCTCGATGAAGTCCACCGCGTAGTTGTTGTGCTCGGGGATGCCGGTGGCCACGGCGAAGATGTTGGGGTCGAAGATGATGTCCTCGGCGGGGAAGCCTTCTTCTTCGGTGAGGATGCGGTAGGCGCGCTGGCAGATCTCGATCTTGCGTTGGTAGGTGTCGGCCTGGCCGGCTTCGTCGAAGGCCATGACGATCACCGCCGCGCCGTAGCGGCGGCAGAGGCGCGCCTGCCGGCGGAACTTCTCCTCTCCCTCCTTGAGGGAGATGGAGTTGACGATGGCCTTGCCCTGCACGCACTGCAAGCCCGCCTCGATGATCTCCCACTTGGAGGAGTCGATCATGAAGGGCACCTTGGCGATCTCCGGCTCGGCGGCGCAGAGGTTGAGGAAGCGGGTCATGGCCGCCTTGCCGTCGAGCATCGCCTCGTCCATGTTGACGTCCACCACCTGGGCGCCGGTCTCCACCTGGGTGCGGCACACCTCCAGGGCCTCTTCGTACTCCTCGTTGAGGATCAACCGCTTGAATCGGGCCGAGCCGGTGACGTTGGCCCGCTCGCCCACGTTGACGAAGAGCGATTCCCTGGTGATGTTGAGGGGCTCCAGCCCCGCCAGGCGGCAGGCCGGCTCGATCTCCGGCAGGACACGCGGCGGCCTGCCCTCCACCGCCTGGGCGATGGCGGCGATGTGCTCGGGCGTGGTGCCGCAGCAGCCGCCGACGATGTTGAGGAAGCCCGATTCGGCCCACTCGCCGATCTGCTCCGCCATCTGGCTAGCGTCCAGGTCGTACTGGCCGAACTCGTTGGGCAAACCGGCGTTGGGGTGGGCGGAGACGAAGGTCTCCGAGACCCGCGACAGCTCCTCCACGTACTGGCGCAGCAGGTCCGGCCCCAGGGCGCAGTTGAGGCCGATGGAAAGCGGCTCGGCGTGGCGCAGGCTGTTGTAGAAGGCCTCGGTCACCTGGCCCGAGAGGGTGCGCCCCGACTGGTCGGTGATGGTGCCCGAGATCATGATGGGCAGGCGTCGGCCCAGCTTGGCGAAGACGTCCTGCACCGCGAAGATGGCCGCCTTGGCGTTGAGAGTGTCGAAGATGGTCTCGATGAGAATGATGTCGGCGCCGCCCTCGATGAGACCACGGGCCGCCTCGCGGTAGTCCTCCGCCAGTTCCTCGAAGGTGATGGCGCGAAAGCCGGGATCGTTGACGTCCGGGGAGATGGAGAGGGTCTTGCTGGTGGGGCCGAGCACCCCGGCGACGAAGCGCGGCTTCTCCGGCGTGCTGTACTTGTCCGCCGCCTCCCGCGCCAGCCGCGCCGCCGCCACGTTGATCTCGTACACCAGATCTTCCATGCCGTAGTCGGCCATGGAGACGCGGGTGGCGTTGAAGCTGTTGGTCTCGAGGATGTCGGCGCCCGCTTCCAGATACTGCTCGTGGATGCCGCGGATGATCTCCGGCCGGGTGAGGCAGAGCAGGTCGTTGGCCCCCTTGAGATCGGTGGGCCAGTCGGCGAAGTGCTCGCCACGGTAGTCGGCCTCCTCGAGCTGGTGGCGCTGGATCATGGTGCCCATGGCGCCGTCCAGCAGCAGGATGCGCCGGGCCAGCAGCTCGCGCAGGCGGGTTTCGGTGTCGGGAGTCACGGTTTATGGGGGATCATGGACGGGCGGTCATTATATCGGTTTTGACTTGTCAGGCGGTTGACGTACAATGAATGCGTTCAATATACGTATTACATGAGATATGCAGACCAAGCTGACCTTGCGACTGGATGCTGAACTGATCGAGCGGGCCAAGCGCCACGCCCGGGCGCGTCACAAATCCCTTTCCCGCATGGTTGCCGATTATTTTGCGGCGCTGGAAAAAGAGGATCTCCCCACAGAACTTCCGCCTCTCACCAGATCCCTTCGGGGGCTGCTGAAAGAGAAAGGGCTCGATGAAAGCGCCTACCACCGCCATCTGGAAGAGAAATACCTTTGAAGATCCTTTTCGATCTCAATGTGGTGCTGGATCTGTTGCTTGAAAGGGAGCCTTTCGTGATCCATGCCGGAGCATTGACCGGAGAGGTGGAAAAAGGCCGCCTGCACGGTTTTCTCTGTGCCACCAGCGTCACCACCCTCGCCTATCTGCTCTCCCGGGCGTTGCCCCGCAACGAGGCACAAGTGGCATTGGAACAGATGTTGGCCCTGTTCGAGATTGCGCCAGTGGATTCAAGGGTGCTTCATCAGGCCATGAAATCGGGTTTCAGTGATTTCGAAGATGCGGTTCAGTACTTTTCCGCCGTTCATGCTGGCGTGGATGGCCTGGTGACCAGGAATGGACGAGATTTTCAGGGAGCTGAACTACCGGTCTACACTCCAGAGGAACTTTGGAGCATCCTGCAACTGAATTGATGCGCGCCTATCACGAACATTACACCATGGAGGGCCATCGCCAGTGGGAGGACATGCCCTACCCCATGACGCCATCTCCCTGGCGCTGGATTTCCGCCGTCTTTGGCGGCGCCGTCATTGACGCCGGCCCTCGTTTGGACTAGACTCTCCCGTCTTTTTCATGGCGCCGCAAGAAGTTGGCGGCGCTGTTTTGCAAACGAGATCTCAGCATTCTGGTGAACCGCCATGAAACGCACCTTTCAACCGAGCAACCTCAAGCGGGCGCGCACCCACGGTTTCCGTGCGCGCATGGCCACCAAGGGCGGCCGCAAGGTAATCAAGGCCCGTCGCGCCAAGGGCCGTGCCCGTCTCACCCCCTGAGGACAACAAAACCGTCGGCGACCAGCGGTTTCCACGCAGCGCCCGCCTTACCAAGGCGACGCAGTACCAGCAGGTCTTTCGCCAGGCCAGGCGCTCCAGTGATCGCTTTTTTACTATCTTATACCGCCCTTCCAACCAGCCACGGGCACGACTGGGGCTGGCGGTCAGCAAGAAGCGGCTGAAGCGGGCCACCGACCGCAACAGGATCAAGCGACTGATCCGGGAAAGCTTCCGCCACAACCAGCAACAACTGGCGGGGCTGGACTTGGTGGTGATGGTCAAGCCCGGGCTGGAGAGGGTGAACAACCGCACCCTGCTGGAAGCTCTACAACAGCACTGGCGGCGGATCGGGGAGACGGCGACAAAGTGAAACCCCATCGTCACTGACGCGGAACCCATGGATAACATCAGACTCATACTCACCCTTGCCCTGGCCTACACCGGTTTCCTGCTGTGGCAGGCTTGGCAGCAGGATTATGGCGCCAACGCCAAGGCAACCAGTGAGCAAATGGCCGTGCCCACCACGGCAGGCGAGGGCCGCCAGGCGGTTCCCAATGTACCCACCAATACCAACGAAAAAGCAACGCCGGCTTCGGCGAAGCCCGCGCTTCAGAGTGGTCAGCTGGTGGAGGTGGTCACTGATACCCTGCGTCTCAAACTGGACACACTTGGCGGCACCATTGTCGAGGGCTATCTGCAGAAATATCCGGTCTCCCTGGACAAGCCGGAAGAGAAATACCGCCTGCTGAGTACCGATCCGTCGGATTTCTTCATCGTGCAAAGCGGGTTGCTTGGCGCCAAGGGGAGCGAGGCCCCCACCCATCAGGTTCGTTTCCAGGCGGCGAAAACCCAATACCGCATGGCCGATGGCGCCAACACCCTGCAAGTGGATCTCACCTGGAAAGGCACCGATGGGGTGGAGGTAATCAAGCGCTACATCTTCACCCGTGGCAGCCATCTGGTGAAGCTGGAACACATTGTCCACAACGGCTCTAGCAAGCCCTGGCAGGGGCGGGAATACCACCAGCTTCAACGGGGCAAGCGCAAGAAAAAGGGCAACCGCTTCATGTACTCCTACACCGGCGGGGTGGCCTGGGATCCGGAAGACAAGTATCAGAAATACAAATTCAAGGCGCTGGCCGCCGGCGAGCTGGACAAGGACGTGACCGGCGGCTGGATCGCCATGATCCAGCACTACTTTTTCGGTGCGGTGATCCCGCCCAAGGAGAAGCCCCGCCATTTCTATGGCAAGGGGCTGGCCAACGGCCATTATGTGATCGGCGAGTACTCCGGCCCGCTGTCGGTGGCGCCAGGCCAGGAGGCCACCTTTGCCGCCAAGCTCTATCTTGGCCCCAAGGATCAGGACAGACTGGCCTCCATTGCGCCCGGGCTCGACCTGGTGGTGGATTACGGCTGGCTCACCATTCTGGCCAAGCCCATCTACCACATCCTTGCCTGGATCAACAAAGTGGTGGGTAACTGGGGCTGGACCATCATCATCTTCACCATTCTTATCAAGGCGGCCTTCTTCAAGCTGTCCGAGACCAGCTACCGCTCCATGGCCAGGATGCGCAACCTCACGCCGCGCATCCAGGCGCTCAAGGATCGCTACGGCGACGACAAACAGCGGATGCAGCAGGCGATGATGGAGATCTACAAGAAGGAGAAGATCAATCCATTGGGCGGCTGTCTGCCCATGTTGATCCAGATGCCGTTCTTCCTGGCCCTCTACTGGGTGCTGAGAGAGTCGGTGGAGCTGCGCCAGGCCCCCTGGATCTTCTGGATCCACGACCTGTCGGTGAAAGACCCCTACTATGTGCTGCCCATCATCATGGGCGTCACCATGTTCGCCCAGCAGAAGCTCAACCCGGCGCCGCCCGATCCCATGCAGGAGAAGATGATGATGGCCCTGCCCTTCGTCTTCACCTTCATGTTCGCCTTCTTCCCGTCGGGGCTGGTGCTCTACTGGACGATGAACAACATCCTCTCCATCACCCAGCAGTGGGTTATCACCCGGCGCATCGAGGCCGAAGCCAAAAAGGCATAGTTTGCCCGCCACCCAAGACACCATTGCCGCCATCGCCACGCCGCCGGGCCGCGGCGGGGTGGGCATCGTGCGCGTCTCCGGCCCCGGCGTGAAGGCGATCGCCGAGGGCGTCATCGGTGCCCTGCCGCCGCCGCGCCATGCCGCCTTCCGCGACTTCCGCGACGCCGACGGCAATGTCATCGACCAGGGCCTGGCGCTCTACTTCCCCGCCCCCCGCTCCTTCACCGGCGAAGAGGTGCTGGAGCTTCAGGGCCACGGCGGGCCGGTGGTGATGGATCTGCTGCTGCGCCGGATGCTGGAACTGGGCGCCCGGCTGGCCCGCCCCGGCGAGTTCTCCGAACGCGCCTTTCTCAACGAGCGCATGGATCTGGCCCAGGCCGAGGCGGTGGCCGACCTCATCGAGGCCGAGACCGAGGCGTCCGCGCGCCTGGCCAGCCGCTCTCTCCAGGGTGCCTTCTCCCGGCGCATTCACGAGCTGGTGGAGCGGCTGGTGGCCCTGCGGGTTTATGTGGAAGCTGCCCTGGATTTCCCCGAGGAAGAGATCGATTTTCTGGCCGACGGCCAGGTGCGGGCACGCTTGCAAGAAGTGGTGGAAGCGGTGGAGAAGGTACGCGCCAGCGCCCGCACCGGCCGCCTGCTTAGGGACGGCCTCACCCTGGTGATCGCGGGCCGCCCCAACGCCGGCAAGTCCAGCCTGCTCAACGCCCTGGCCGGCAGCGAGCGCGCCATCGTCACCGAGATTCCCGGCACCACTCGCGACCTGCTCCAGGAGCGGGTGCAGATCGAAGGGGTGCCCCTCCATCTGGTGGACACCGCCGGCCTGCGCGAAAGCGCTGACTTGGTGGAGCAGGAAGGGGTGAAGCGGGCGCGCAGGGCGCTGACCAAGGCCGACCTGGTGCTCTGGGTCTATGATGCCGCCGCCGATCCGGAAAACAGCGGGTTCTTTGAATCGGAGCTGCCATCGGGCGTGCCCGTCACCCTGGTGCGCAACAAGGTGGATCTGGTGGAAGAAGCGCCCGGCCTTGGCGAGCGCGGAGGCCTGCCGGAGGTGCGGCTGTCGGCCCGCCACGGCCAAGGGTTGGATCTTCTGCGCCGCCACCTGCTGGAGCAGGCGGGCTACCGCGGTGGCGAAGAGAGCGAGTTTCTCGCCCGCCGCCGCCACCTGGAGGCCATCAACCGCGCCCTGGAAGCCCTCGACCGGGGCCGTATGGTGCTGGCAACGCACCAGGCCGGCGAGCGGCTGGCGGAAGAGCTGCGTCTGGCTCAGCAGGCGTTGTCCGAAATTACCGGTG
>JALVUB010000046.1 GCA_027023915.1 Sedimenticola sp. | reverse complement strand
GTCGGGCAGAATGTGCTGCGCCTTGTGGTAATGGGCGATGGCGTTGGCGTGACGGCCCGCCAGGTAGTTGAGCCAGCCGAGCCGCAGGTTCACCGTGTAGCCCTTGGGATAGGCTTTTTCCACCAGCGCCAGGGCCTTGATCGCCTGATCGTAGCGCTGGGTCCGCTCGTAGGCCAGGGAGCGGTGATAGGCTTCGGCGATCCAGGCCTGGTCATCGCCGTCCGCGTGCGCACAGGCGGCCGCCAGCAGGAGCAGGAGGAACAAGGCGCGGGCCGGCAAGGGAAAAACAGTGCTCATGACATCTTTTCTCCGGGTTCGTGAGGCCGGAGGACCACTTCCAGCTTCTGGCGGTCGTCCGCGGCGGACCGTATCAGGCCGTGGCCGTCCGACAGGATGATCTCGAAGGGGCGGCTCTCCCCGTTTTCATGAATCCGGCCCTCGATGCGGTCCCGGCCCGTAAAACCCCCTTCCCAGCGCACTTCTCCCAGGCGCGGGAAAAGCACCCGGGCCAGATCGAGCCCCGCCCTTTGCCAGCGGCGGGCGCGCACCGCTGTGGGCAGCGAATCGCTCCACCGCAACCCCTTTTCATACCCCAGGGGCAGACGCGGCAGGAAGCGGAACAGGGCCGCCAGAATCTCGTCCCCGCCTTCCAGTCGGTAGAAATAGAACTGGTGGCGCTCGCGATGAAAAAAGAGGCGCCCCTTTTCCGTCTGCAGAAAGGTTTCCGCCAGGGCGTTCATCTTCACCTGTGCTTCCCTGGAAACCGGGGCGCTGCCGGCTTCCAGGGTTAGTTTCAGGCGGCTGTCGAGCACCAGGGTGCTGGCCAGGGAGAGCGCGTCCGACGGATAGAGCGGCGCCACTTCTTCTTCCTCTTCCGGCACACCCGCCGGCACGAAACGGCCGCCGGCCGTGAACCCTTCCACCAGAAAGGGCAGGGTCACCTCGCCGGGAACGGGACCGGCCTGAAGGTGCATGTGGATATGGGGCTGGGGTGAATAGCCGGAGTTGCCGCAGAGGCCCAGCAGGCTGCCCGGCTCCACCCAGTCGCCCGGCTTGACCCGGATGGAGTCCTTGGCGAAGTGGGCCAGCACCAGATGCCACCCCAGGCCGCTGTCGATACTGAGCCAGTTGCCCCAGTTCTCCTTTTCGTTGAGCACCCCCGGCGGGTTGTCCTCGACCCCGTCGCGCACCCTGGCCACCCGGCCCCGGACCGGCGCCAACACCACCTTCTTCCAGGCCGGGTAGTCTTCCAGGCGGCCGCCGTCGTTGCGGTGGGTGACGCCGTCGTGCGTCATGACGAAATCCAGCGCCCGGGCCTGGCCGCCCTGATGGGTCCAGCGCCCGTCGAAACCCTGCCACACCCGCCATCCGCCGCTGAAGGGCAGTCCCACCCGTCTCGGCTCGCGCGGAAAACGCAGATGGCGGCTGAGATGGTCGTCCAGGGTCTCTTCCGGCGTGGCGCCGATGCGGTCGGCCACCTTGGGAAAGGCCACCAGGCCCAGGCCGTAGAGCAGGCTGAGAGTCACCATGTTGAACGGCAGGGTGAAGGCCGGCAAGCCGTACATGGACCAGAAAAGCTTCACCGCCCCCAGGAGCACCGCCGCCAGCGGAACCGCCAGCACCACCACCATCAGGCTCTGGCGGCAAGGCACCAGAAAGACGCCGCCCAGCGCCATGGCCACCAGGATGAAATTGAAGCTGTTGAGATCGGCCACGGCGGCGGAGAGCGAGCCGCCGAACAGGGCCGTCACCCCCACGCCCAGCAGGTAGCCCGCCAGGGCCAGCAGGAAGAGAATGCGCGACGAAGCCAGGATCACCAGGGCCAGCAGCAGCCCGGCCACCGGATCGGGCAGAAACAGAATCGCCCCCAGGGCGCTGAAAAAGCCGCTCAGCCAGGCCGGCACCCAGCCCGGGAGCGCCGTGGGCGCAAGGGCGGCGCCTTCGTTGAACAGCAGGTTGCTGTAGCCCAGGGAGGCGAGATAGAGCACCGCGCTCACCACCACGAAGGGCAGGCTGAGGATGGGCAGCCGCAGATAGGTACGGAAGAGGCTGTCGAGCATCAGGCTGAGGGTGAAGGTCATCACCCCCGCCACCGCGGCCAGCATCAGGCTCAGGGGGGTGACGGCGAACAGATGCCCCAGACCGAGCCCCACCAGCAGGGCGTTGTAGGTGAAAAAACCGGAAGCGAGAAATGACCGTCCCATGCCGATGAAGCGGGCGAAGGCGTAGGCCGCCGCCACCGACACCAGACCGGTGATTCCCACCGAGGGGAGCAGAAAGGTGACGCCCAGCATCAGCAGCCCCGCCCAGGCGCGCTGCATGAAGAGAATCTCGGCGTAGCTCACGCAAAGGGCGCGGGCAAAGGGGGCCAGCCGCCCCTTCAGGATTTCGGCCACCGCCGCCGTCACCGCCGCAGCCGTTCCGGAAGCCGTTCCGGGGCGGTCATGGCCTCCAGATCTTCCCGCGCCCGGATCACCTCCACCTCGCCCGATTCAGCGATCAGCACCACCGCCGGCCGGTATTCGATGAACTGCATCCACTGGGTGACGTTGTAGGCCCCCACCGGCGAAAGGGTGAGTCGGGTTCCCCGCGGCAACGGCGGCAGCAGGGCGTTTTCGT
>JALVUB010000045.1 GCA_027023915.1 Sedimenticola sp. | reverse complement strand
GAAAAGCGTAGGGCCTTGGTAGCGGGCACCGGGGGGCGGGTCGGGAAAGTCGCTGATCCGCTCCAGCCCCTCCCGCAGGGCGCGGAGGTTGGTTCGCCACTGCCAGCCGGCGTCGGTTCGCACCAGGTTCTGCAACAGGTAGGCGCGAATGGCCGGGTGGGCCACACGCTCCGCCAGCAGGGCGTCGGCCTCGTCACGGCGCCCGATCCGCTCCAATGGCAGGGCCAGCATGGCGTCCATCAGCTCGCCCAGGCTGCCTGCATAGCGCACCGGCGCGATGTCGGCCACCACCAGCCGCGCCACCCTTTGGGGACGGGTGAGGGCCAGCCACATGGCCACCTTTCCGCCCATGCTGTGGCCCACGGGAACCGCCTCGGGAATCTTCAGCTCGTCCAGCAGCGCCACCACGTCCCCGGCCATCGCCGGGTAGGCGACATCGGGATGGTGGGGCGAGCGACCGTGATTGCGCAGGTCGGGCACCACCACCCAGTGGTGTTGGGCGAGGCGGCGGGCGATGGTCTGCCAGTTCACCAGCGAGCCGAGCAGGCCGTGGAGCAGCAGCAGAGGAGTGCCACCGTTTTCGGCGCCGAATTCGCGGTAATGGAGTTTGATGCTGGAATTCATCATGAAAGCCCCGAAGGGTGGGTCGGGCTTCAGCCCGACAACTGCCGCGCTTTCCCAGGGCCATCAGGCCGGTTCTCGTAGCGGGAACGCCGTGAATACATCCCTGTAGGCTCCGCGTCGGCTTCCCTGCCTCCGAGGTCCCGCTACGAGAACCGGCCTGATGGCCTACAAGCGCTGTCGGTTATTCAGTCGGGCTGAAGCCCGACCTACCTAGATTGCCCTCACCCCGGTCCTCTCCCGCGAGCGGGAGAGGGGGACGAAGCGCGCGCTCCGCGCGATTGTTGGAAAAAGCCCGTTATTTCCTGCGCTGGGGCGGCAGGTCGGTGCAGGCGCCCTCGGCCACCTCGGCGGCCATGCCGATGCTCTCGTTGAGGGTGGGATGGGGGTGGATGGTGAGGCCGATGTCCTCGGCGTCGGCGCCCATCTCCAGGGCCAGCACCGTCTCGCCGATGAGCTCGCCGGCATTCACGCCCACGATGCCGGCGCCCAGGATGCGCCTAGTGTCGGGGTCGAAGAGCAGCTTGGTGAAGCCCTCGTCGCGTCCCACGCCGATGGCGCGGCCGGAGGCGGTCCAGGGGAAGACCGCCTTTTCGTAGGCGATGCCCTTCTCTTTCGCCTCGGTCTCGGTGAGCCCCATCCAGGCGATCTCGGGATCGGTGTAGGCCACCGAGGGGATGGTGAGGGGATCGAACAGCGCCGGCAGACCGGCGATCACCTCGGCGGCCACCTTGGCCTCGTGGGTCGCCTTGTGCGCCAGCATGGGGTTGCCCACCACGTCGCCGATGGCGAAGATGTGGGGCACGTTGGTGCGCATGTGCTGGTCCACCGGGATGAAGCCGCGCTCGTCCACCTCCACGCCGGCGTTCTCCGCGCCGATGAGCTTGCCGTTGGGCGTCCGGCCCACCGCCACCAGCACCTTGTCGTAGGTCTCCGGCCCAGGCGCGTCGTCGCCGCCGAAGGTGACCTTGAGGCCGCTCTCGAGGGGCTTGATCTCCTCCACCCTGGTCTTCAGCAGGATGCGCTCCACCTTATTTTCCAGCCGCTTCTGCAGCGGCTTCACCAGGTCGCGGTCGCAGCCGGGAATGAGGCCGTCTTGCAGTTCCACGATGTCGATGCGGCTGCCCAAGGTGGCATAGACGGTGGCCATCTCCAGGCCGATGATGCCGCCGCCGATGATGAGCATCCGCTTGGGCACCTCCTCCAGCGCCAGGGCGCCGGTGGAATCGATGAGGCGGGGGTCGTCGTTGGGAAAGGCGGGAATCTTCACTGCGGAGGAGCCGCAGGCGATGATGCAGTGGTCGAACTCCACCGTCACCGAGCCGCCGTCGGCCTGTTCCACCGCCAGCGTCTTCGGGCTGGCAAAGGTGCCGGTGCCCTGCACCACCCGCACCTTGCGCATCTTCGCCATCTGCGCCAGCCCGCCGGTGAGGCGCTTCACCACCTTCTCCTTGTAGGCGCGCAGGGCGTCCAGGTCGATCTTCGGCTTGCCGAAGGTGACGCCGGCGGCCTTCAGTTCGGCGGCCTCCTCGATCACCTCGGCGGTGTGCAGCAGCGCCTTGGAAGGGATGCAGCCCACGTTGAGACAGACACCCCCCAGGTCGGGATAGCGCTCCACCAGCACCACCTCGAAACCCAGGTCGGCGGCGCGGAAGGCGGCAGTGTAGCCGCCGGGACCGGCACCCAGCACCAGCACCTGGCAGCGGATGTCGGCCACCCCGGCAGCCGGCGCCTCGGGGGCGTTGGCGGCGTGCCGCACCGGCGGCGCCTTCTCCTCCCGGGCCGACCCGGAGGCAGGCGCTTCCTCCCCCTCCCGTTCGAGCAGCAGGATGGGATCGCCCTGGTTGACCCGGTCACCCACCTGCACCTTGAGCTCGCGCACGGTGCCGCGCTCGGGGCTGGGGATCTCCATGGAGGCCTTGTCGCTCTCCAGGGTGATGAGGGAGTCCTACTTCTCCACGCGGTCGCCGGGAGAGACCAGCACCTCGATCACCTCCACGTC
>JALVUB010000044.1 GCA_027023915.1 Sedimenticola sp. | reverse complement strand
CTGGTGGATCAGCAGGGGCCGGCTTGTCACAGCGGGCGCCGGAGCTGCTTCTTCAGCAAGGTGGAAGGAGACCGGGTGGTGGTCACCGGCGAAGTGCTTATCGACCCGGAAATCTTGTACGGCAAATGAATTCCCTTCAGGTCATTCCGCTGCCGGCCTTCGAGGATAACTATATCTGGGCGTTGCACCGACCGGGTGGGTCGGCCTGCGTGGTGGTTGATCCCGGAGATGAAGCGCCGGTAATCGAATTCCTGCAAAACCATAATCTCGACCTGATCGCCATCCTGGTCACCCACAAGCATTGGGATCACACCGGTGGGATTGAGGCACTGAAGGCGCGCTGGCCCCAGGCCCTGGCAGTAGGCCCGGCCCATGAGCCTGTCTCCCATCTCGACCGGCGGATGGTCGATGGCGAGAAGCTGGCGTTGGAACCGCTGGGTATCAGGTTTGAGGTGCTGGAAGTGCCCGGTCACACGGAAGGGCATCTGGCTTATTTTGGAGAAGGGCTCCTCTTTTGTGGCGACACCCTTTTTGCCTGTGGCTGTGGCCGGGTTTTCAGCGGTACCTTCGAAGAGCTTTCCGATTCCCTGGAACGCATCGCTGGTCTGCCACCCGACACCCTTGTCTATCCGGCTCATGAATACACCTTGGACAACATCGGCTTTGCCAAATGGGTAGAGCCGGACAACGCTGATCTGCTGGCGCGCGAGGCCCGCGAGCGGGAAAGGCGGAAACAAGGCGAACCCACCTTGCCTTCAAATCTGGCGCTGGAACTGGCCACCAACCCCTTTCTGCGCACCGACGAGCCCACCGTGGTCGCCGCGGCCGAGCGTTGGGCCGGCAAATCACTGAAGAGCCGCCAGCAAAGATTCCGGGCGCTGCGGTTGTGGAAGGACCGGAATTACGACTGAATGTCAGGGAGAGAACACACCAAGGGAAGCTCTGATAAAAGCCTTCCATGGCTTTGTCAGCGCTCGCCGCGCCGCAAACGCGGTTTGCGGCTTGCTCCAAAATCAATGGCTTGGGGCCATTGATTTTGCCGGCACATCCATGTGCTTAACAGGGTGTTGAAAAACATTCCAATTCCGGCAAGAGCAACCTGAACGTTTCGACACGGTGATTTGGCGATGCGAGGCCTGGACATACAGCAAGACATCCTGTTCAGCACGGTGAGCCCGGAGCAGCGGGTGCCGAAGGATCATCCGTTGCGTCCCATTCGGTGGATGGTCGATGAAGCGCTCCAGGCGCTGGACGACGAATTCGACGCGCTTTATGCCGATCTGGGGCGCGACTCGATCCCGCCGGAAAAGCTGCTTCGCGCACAACTTCTGATGGCTCTCTACACCATCCGCAGCGAGCGCCAGCTGGTCGAACAAATCGACTACAACCTGCTGTTTCGCTGGTTCGTGGGATTCTCCATGGACTACCGGGTCTGGCATCACTCGACCTTCACCAAGAACCGGGACCGGCTGCTCGAAGGCGAGGTGGCGCACAAATTCTTCGCCCGGGTGCTGGAACAGGCCCGGGCCGCCGATCTGCTTTCAAAAGAATACTTCAGCGTGGATGGTACCCTGATCGAAGCCCTGGCCTCGCTCAAGAGCTATCGCCCCAAAGACGAAGGCGAACCACCCGCCCGAGGTGGCGGGCGCAACCCCAGCGTGGACTTCCGGGGCAAGAAGCGCCGGCGTCAGACGCACGAATCGAAGACCGACCCTGACGCCCTGCTGTTCAGAAAGGGCAAAGGGACGACTGCCAAACTCAGCTACATGGGACACCTGCTGATGGAAAACCGGAATGGTTTGGTCGTCGACGCTCAGGTGACCCAGGCGACAGGCACCGCCGAACGGGAGGTCGCCATTGCCATGGTGTCCGCGCTCACCGGCACCCACCGGGTGACGGTGGGCGCGGACAAAAACTACGACACCAAGGGCTTCGTGGAAGCGCTGCGCTGTGCCAACGCCACGCCCCACGTGGCCCAAAACGACACCAACCGTTTATCGACCATCGATGGATGCACCACCCGCCACGCCGGTTACCGGACCAGCCAGACGATCCGCAAACGGATCGAAGAATGCTTCGGCTGGCTCAAGACTATCGGCGGGTTGCGCAAGAGCCGGTTCGTAGGGCGTGAAAAGCTCGACTTCCACTTCGTGCTGGGAGCAGCCGCCTACAACTTGGTTCGGATGCGCAACCTGGGGGTGACGGCATGTTGATGGTCGGCGTCCCAGGGGTTGGTGTGCCTGAAAACAGACAAATCATGCAAAATTGGCCAGTTTCTGACCAAGGGGCAGGTATAGCCGGGGTCAGTCAGCCGACCAGCGCCAGAAAGGTCGCCTCAGGCGGGTTATTTTCAACGGCCTGTTAAGGAGGGCCTGAATTTTTCAGACCTTCCTCCGGCACATGGATGTGCCGGCAAAATCAATGGCCCCAAGCCATTGATTTTGGAGCAAGCCGCAAACCGCGTTTGCGGCGCGGCGAGCGCCGATAAAGCCATGGAAGGCTTTTATCAGAGTTTCACAAGGGAAGTTTGGAAAAAATCATCCGGGTGGTATATCACTTGGAAAAAACTGAATTCTTCAGAGATTTATTAAATTGCCTACGTGTAAAGAATGAAATTTGCCCGCTTTCAATTGTCCGAAGTTTGA
>JALVUB010000043.1 GCA_027023915.1 Sedimenticola sp. | reverse complement strand
TTCGGCAAGCGACGACAATCCTTACCCAGAAGTGTTGTTGCTCACGCTCAAATAGGTGCCTGACTCTATGATTGTCATGCACGCCGGGTTCCTCATTGCCAAATGCAGGAGATTTGTGGCAGCTCTGATAAAAGCCTTCCATGGCTTTATCAGCGCTCGCCGCGCCGCAAACGTGGTTTGCGGCTTGCTCCGTTTTCAATCACTTGCGTGATCGAAAACGGCGGAACCTCCCTGTCCCGCACGAACACCTCAAATTTTTCGGGGTGCCCAAAGAGTCTACTTTTTCCTCCTATTTCCTCTTTTAATACACGGTTTTTCCGTGGATGTGCTATAAAAAGCCTTTCGGGCCTGCGTGACATCCGTAGCTCATGTCCGTAAAGCACCCCATCATCGCCTTCACCGGCTCGTCGGGAGCCGGCACCACCACCTTCCGTCGGGTCTTCGACCGCCTCTTCAAGGAGGAGGGGATCACCCGCTACCGGGTGGACGGCAACGCCTTCCGCCGTTACGACCGCAAGCGGATGCGCTACATGGTGGAACGCTGCCACGAGAAGGGCTACTGCCTGAGTCACTTCTCACCCGAGGCGAATCACCTGGAGCGGCTGGAGGGATTGTTCCGGGAGTATTCGCGCACCGGCACCGGACTGTGCCGCCGCTACGTGGAGACGGAGGAGCTGGCCGAGATGTACGACCAGCCGGTGGGTTCCTTCACTCCCTGGGAAGAGATACCCATGGGGACCGACGTGCTGGTCTACGACGGCCTCCACGGCGGTTACTCGGAAAGCCCCTGGAGCCAGCGTCACACCACCCCCTCGCACAACCCCGAGGTGATCCGGCGGCGCCTCCAGGTGAAGTTGTGCGAGGTGCCGGAGCTGGACATCGCCCGCTGGGTGGACCTGCTCATCGGCGTGGTGCCGGTGATCAACCTGGAGTGGATCCAGAAGATCTACCGCGACGCCCACCACAAGAACAAGCCGGTGGAGAACGCCGTCCAGACCATCGAGCGGCGCATGTCCGACTACGTGCGCTACATCGTGCCCCAGTTCTCCCTCACCGACATCAACTTCCAGCGGGTGCCGCTCACCGACACCAGCAATCCCTTCGTGCTGCGCGAGGTGCCCAGCCTGGACGAGAGCATCGTGGTGATCCGCTTCCGCGACCCCAAGGGGCACGACTTCCCCTACTTCCTGAAACGCATCAAGGGCTCCTGGATGTCGCGCCGCAACACCCTGGTGATCCCCGGCGGCCAGCTCGAACACGCCATCCGGGTGATCTGCGCGCCTATGGTGCATGAACTGGTGGGCCGCTACCGCGAAGCCGTCGGAAGCTGACCTACACAATTTCCCCCCAACATAGGTCGGGCTTCAGCCCGACAATATTCACGCGACCGAGCACACAGGCCGACGGGGTGGGTCCCGTAGTGGAACCTCGGAGGCAGGGATGCCGACGCGGAGCCTACAGGGATGTATTCACGGCGTTTCCACTACGGGAACCAGCCCGGCGGCCCGGGAAAGCGTTTGGGCTGTCGGGCTGAAGCCCGACCTACGCCTCCTTCAGGGCAAGACCACCTCCAGGCCGTCCACCTTGCGGAAACCGCGCGGCAGCAGGTTGCCGCGCTTGCCCCGCTCGCCCTCGTAGGCGTTGAGGTCGGCCGCCTTGAGATTGAGGTGACGCTTGCCCGAGAGCAGCTTCAGCCTGGCCCCCTCGGGCACCACGGCGATGGCGGCGAGGTACTCCTCGCGCGCCTCCACCTTCTTGCCGGGAATGGCCAGGATGCGGCTGCCCTTGCCGCGCGCCATCCGGGGCAGGTCGTTCAAGGGGATCACCAGCATGCGACCGCTGCTGGTCACCGCCACCACCCGGTCGGTGTCGGCATCCACCACCGGGCAGGCCGGCAGCACGCGCGCCCCCCTGGGCAGGGTCAGCACCGCTTTGCCCCCTTTCTTGTTGGCCACCAGGTCCTTCACCTGGGTCACGAAGCCGTAGCCGGCATCCGAGGCCAGCAGCCAGCGCCGGCCGGGCTCGCCACCCAGCACGGTGACGAACCCGGCCCCATCGGGCGGAGAGAAGCGGCCGGTGAGCGGCTCGCCCTGTCCCCGCGCCGAGGGCAGGGTGTGGGCCAGCAATGAATAGGCGCGACCGGTGGCGTCGAGAAAGACCACCGGCTGGTTGCTGCGCAGCCGTACCGAGGCGAGGTAGCCGTCCCCCGCCTTGTAGCTGAGACCGGCGGGATCGATCTCGTGGCCCTTGGCGGCGCGCACCCACCCCTTCTCCGAGAGCACCACGGTGACCGGCTCGCTGGGCGCCAGCTCGCTCTCGTCCATGGCCTCGGCGGGGGTTGCCGCCTCCGCCAGGGGCGAGCGGCGCTCGTCGCCGAACTCATCGGCGTCGGCCGCCAGCTCCTTTTTCACCAGGGTTTTCAGGCGTCGCTCGGAGCCGAGGAGCTTTTCCAGGTCGGCGCGCTCCTTGGTGAGTTTTTCCTGCTCGGCCCGGATCTTCATCTCCTCCAGCCGCGCCAGTTGCCGCAACCTGGTGTCGAGGATGTAGTCAGCCTGCACCTCGGTGAGGTCGAAGCGGCCCATGAGCACCGGCTTGGGCTCGTCCTCGCTGCGGATGATGCGGATCACCTCGTCCAGGTCGAGATAGACCACCAGCAGCCCTTCCAGCAGGTGGAGGCGGTCGAGGACCTGGTTGAGCCGGTGCTGGAGCCTGCGGCGCACGGTGGCCAGGCGGAACCGGAGCCACTCCTGCAGGATCTCCTTGAGGTTCTTCACCCGCGGCCGGCCGTCGAGGCCGATGAGGTTGAGGTTGACGCGGTAGCTGCGCTCCAGGTCGGTGGTGGCGAAGAGATGCGACATGAGCCGCTCCAGATCCACGCGGTTGGAGCGCGGCACGATCACCAGGCGCGTGGGGTTCTCGTGGTCCGACTCGTCGCGCAGGTCCTCGATCCACGGCAGCTTCTTCGCCCGCATCTGGCCGGCGATCTGCTCCAGGATGCGGGCACCGGAAACCTGATAGGGCAAGGCGGTGATCACCGCGCAGCCCTCCTCCTTCTCCCAGCGGGCCCGGACGCGCACGCTGCCGCGCCCGCTGGCGTAGAGCTTGAGCAGCTCCTCGCGCGGGGTGATGATCTCCGCCTCGGTGGGGAAGTCCGGCCCGCGGACGTGCTCGCACAGCTCCTCCAGGGTGGCGCGCGAGGAGTCCAGCAGGCGGATGCATGCGCTGGCCACCTCGCGCAGGTTGTGGGGCGGAATGTCGGTGGCCATGCCCACGGCGATGCCGGTGGCGCCGTTGAGCAGCACGTTGGGCAGCCGCGCCGGCAGCAGCGCCGGCTCCTTCAGGGTGCCGTCGAAGTTGGGCACCCACTCCACCGTGCCCTGCCCCAGCTCGCGCAGCAGCACCCTGGCATAGGGAGTGAGTCGCGCCTCGGTGTAGCGCATGGCGGCAAAGGACTTGGGATCGTCCGGCGAGCCCCAGTTGCCCTGGCCGTCGATGAGGGGATAGCGGTAGGAGAAATCCTGGGCCATGAGCACCATCGCCTCGTAACAGGCGGTGTCGCCGTGGGGATGGAACTTGCCCAGCACGTCGCCCACGGTGCGGGCCGACTTCTTGTGCTTGCTGGTGGCCGACAGGCCCAGCTCGGACATGGCGTAGACGATGCGCCGCTGCACCGGCTTGAGGCCGTCGCCGATGTGCGGCAGGGCGCGGTCGAGAATGACGTACATGGAGTAATCCAGGTACGCCCGCTCGGTGAACTCGGCCAGAGGCAGGCGCTCGATGCCCTCGGCGGTGTAGTGCTCGGTCTCGGACATGGGCAGGCTACTCAGGCTTGCGGAAGGTGCGCATCTCCTCCAGGATCGCCTGGAGGTCGCTGTGCCAGCGGGCGAACTGCACGTCGAGCACCGGGTGGTGGCCGTAGAGCCGCGCCAGCGCGGTGGGATCCATCGCCGCCAGCACCGTCTGGTTCTTCTCCGCGATGACGGCGATCTTGAGCGGCAGGAAGGGCGCCAGCTCCGGGTAGGCCTTGAGAATGCCGCGCACCTCCGCCAGCTTGCCGAAGAAGAGCACGCGGTAGAAGTCGGACTTGTAATGGAATTTCGCCATGCCGCCGTCGCAGCGCTGCACGTGGGCCACCTCGTAGCCGTATTCGCGCACCGTCTCCTTGAGCACGTCCATGGTCTGTTGCGCCTTCATGTTGACCCGCACCATCAGAAGCTTTTGACCAGCATGGAGGGGTGCCGCCATCAGCAACAGCAGTAACAAGATGATTTGTTTCACAGGGTGGCCTCCTCCATCACATCAAGAATGATCTCTTCCATGACGACCGCCACCTCCATCAATTCACGGTTGTTGAACAGCCTCGCCACCTCCACCACGTTGGGCGAGATCAGGATCACCTTGCCGTTGCGCTCGATGACGTTTATACGGCACGGCAGCACGGTGCCCAGGCGGGGATCGATGTTGAGCAGATGATACAGCTCCTTGAAGTTGCAAAAGCGGATGCCGATCTGCTTCTTGTTGACATCGAAGTCATCGGCCAGCCCCTGCTCCAGGTAGCGCGTTGGGAAGATGCGGAAGTTGGCGCCGGTGAGCGCTTCCTTCAGATTGGCTACCGTCTCCTTGAACCCGTAGGGCGACTCCATGATATAGACCGGCCGCCCTGCCCACTCCTTCATGCCGTGGATGGGCGGTGGCGGCCTGAGAGTGCGCAGAAAGGCCACCAGGTCGGTGATCTGCTGCTCGGAGAGCTTGCCCTCGAAGGAGGGCATGTGGCCGATCTTCCGGCCACGGCGGATGATGTCGGCGATCATCGCATCCGAGGCCGAGCGCTGGAAGCCGGGGTTGTTGAGCGCCGCCGGCATCACCATGAACTCCCGCTCGCGTGACAGGGTGACGCCGGTGCCCGACCCCTCGCCGCTGCCATCCGTTCCGTGGCACTTCTTGCAGTGTTTCATATAGAGCGGCTTGCCGCGCTTGGGGTCACCCTTCAGCGTCACCTTGGGGAAGACCGGCGCCGGCTTGTCGCTCCAGCCGCGGATGTATTGCAGGATCGCCTTTACCTGGGCATCGCTCAGCTCGTAGAAGGAGGGCATGATGCGCCCCGGCCGGCCATTGCGGATGGTCTTGGCGATGTAGTCGTCGCTGAGCTGTTCCAGGATCTCCTGCGTCAGCGGCAGACCGATGCCTCCCTTGCCTTCGGTCTGGTGGCAGACGCTGCAGTGGGTTTCATAGAGCGCCTTGCCGTCCGGCGCCGCCCACAGGGACGGCGGCAACAGGAGGAACAACAGCGCCAGTAGGGTTCGTTTCATTCATTCGGCTCCCAGAGATTGCAATGGCTCCATTGTAATCGTAGGGCGGGCTTCAGCCCGACATCCCGGGCGAGGCGCCTTGTCGGACTGAAGTCCGACCTACACCCCTGCGATCAGCTCCTGCGCCACCTCGGCGCGGTCGCCCTCCTCTTCCAGCCACTGCTTGCGATCCGCCGCCCGCCGCCTGGCCAGCAGCCGGTCCATCACCTGGTAGGTCTGGTCGCCCGGCTCCATGACGAGCTGCACCAGCCGCCGGGTGTCGGGATGGATGGTGGTCTCGCGCAACTGCATGGGGTTCATCTCGCCCAGCCCCTTGAAACGCTGGACGTTCACCTTGCCCTTGATCTTCTCCGCCTCGATGCGATCCAGTATGCCCTCTTTCTCGGCATCGTCCAGGGCGTAGAAAACCTGCTTGCCCACGTCGATGCGGTAGAGCGGCGGCATGGCGACGTAGACGTGTCCCTCCTGCACCAGCCGCGGAAAGTGACGGACGAAGAGCGCGCACAGCAGGGTGGCAATGTGCAGCCCGTCGGAGTCGGCGTCGGCCAGGATGCAGATCTTGCCAAAGCGGAGCTTGCCCAGGTCGTCGCTCCCTGGCTCCACGCCGATGGCCAGGGAGATGTCATGCACCTCCTGGGAGGCAAGCACCTCCGCCGAGTCCACCTCCCAGGTGTTGAGGATCTTGCCGCGCAGGGGCATGATGGCCTGAAACTCCTTGTCCCGCGCCTGCTTGGCCGAGCCACCGGCCGAATCCCCCTCCACCAGGAAGAGCTCGGTGCGGGCCACGTCGTCGGAAGTACAGTCGGCCAGCTTGCCCGGCAACGCCGGCCCCTGGGTCACCTTCTTGCGTGCCACCTTGCGGCCGGCGCGCAGTCGGCTCTGGGCGGCGCTGATGGCCAGGCCGGCGATGCGCTCGCCGTCGGCGGTGTGCTGGTTGAGCCAGAGACTGAAGGCGTCCTTCACCACCCCGGAAACGAAGGCGGCGCACTCGCGCGAAGAGAGCCGCTCCTTGGTCTGGCCGGAGAACTGGGGATCGGCCAGCTTCACCGAGAGCACGTAGCTGACACGGCTCCAGACATCCTCCGGCGCGATTCTGACGCCTCGCGGCAGCAGGTTGCGGAACTCGCAGAACTCCCGCACCGCCTCGGTGAGCCCGGCACGCAGGCCGTTGACATGGGTGCCCCCCTGGGGGGTGGGAATCAGATTGACGTAGCTCTCGGTGACCGGCTCGCCACCTTCGGGCAGCCAGACCACCGCCCAGTCCGCCGCCTCGTCACGGCCCGTCATGCTGCCGGTGAAGGGCTCGGCCGGCACCCGTTCCCACGCCTGGACGGCCTCCAGCAGATAATCCTTGAGGCCGTCCTGGTACTGCCAGCGCGCCTCCTCGCCGCTCTTCTCGTCGCGGAAGCGCACCTCCAGGCCGGGACAGAGCACCGCCTTGGCGCGCAGCACGTGCTTGAGCTGGCGCAGGTTGAACTTCGGGCTGTCGAAGAAGCGGGCGTCGGGCCAGAAGCGGACGCGGGTGCCGGTGTTGCGGCGCCCCACCTCTCCCACCTTCTCCAGGTCCGAGACCTTCTCGCCGTTGGCGAAGGCGATGTTGTACTCGCCGCCGTCGCGCTTCACCCACACCTCGAGATGGCGCGACAAGGCGTTCACCACCGACACCCCCACGCCGTGCAGACCCCCGGAGAACTTGTAGGACTTGTTGGAGAACTTGCCGCCGGCATGAAGGCGGGTGAGGATCACCTCCACCCCGGGGATCCCCTCCTCCGGGTGGATGTCCACCGGCATGCCGCGGCCGTCGTCCTCCACCTCCAGGGAACCGTCCTCGTGGAGCGTCACCCGGATGCGCCTGGCGAAGCCGGCGATGGCCTCGTCCACCGCGTTGTCGATCACCTCCTGCGCCAGGTGGTTGGGGCGACTGGTGTCGGTGTACATGCCGGGCCGTCGGCGCACCGGGTCCAGTCCGCTGAGCACCTCGATGGCAGAGGCGTCGTAACCCGTGGCGCTTTCAGTCGTCATTGGTCCAGTTGTCCCACGGGTTGGCTTTCTGGTAGCGGCCCGCCGCCGACTGGCGGATCTGGCGTGGCGTGCGTGGCGTCGCACCGGCGCAGAACAGATCGGTCATCAGCTCCACCCGGTAGCGGAAAGGACCACGTCCAAACACCGATTTCCATTTGGGATCTCTCACCTTGCGAAACGGGGGCTTGCGGTGAGGATGACCATAGGCATAGACGATGTACCGCTTCTGACCACAGTGCATGCCTTCATAGGTGGTCATCCGCCCGCCTCCGTCGGATCGGATGGAGATCCAGTACCGCACCACCTGATCCTCTTTACCCACGCTCACGCTGTCCAGCGCAATAAATGCGCGCTGATGTTTCGGCAGGGTATCCATGCGGACCGGCGTCCAATGCTTCTCCCCCGGAATGGGTGGAATCTCGCCGCGCACCTCTTTCCAGGGCTTTCCCTCGAAATGAAAGTCGTCCTCTTCGCCGGAAAGCTCCTCGTAACGATCCGTGGGTGCGGCATGCACCACCGGAAGCAGAAGAAAAGCCAAAAGAAACAAGCGCATGAACGCCGACATAAGAAGTGGCCGGGCAAACGACCCCGTTGTTGAACTGGGGGTGAAGTTTACCGCGCCGGCGGCAAGTTGAACATAGGAGCCGCCTTGGGGAACGGCCCCATGACGGAACATCCCGTCCAAATGGCCTGAAAACCCCTGTCAGTCCTGTCAGTGGGTGGTCAATCCCTTGCCACGCCCCTTTCCGCCACCACTCTGCTTGGCCTCAACGGCTGCCTCCACCTTCTCCTCACTCAGAGGTGTCGGCTGTTCCGTAAGGGCGATTTCCAACACTTCGTCGATCCACTTCACGGGACGGATGTCGAGAGACTTGGTGACGTTTTTCGGGATCTCCTTGAGATCCCGCTCGTTCTCCTCGGGAATAATCACCGTCTTGATGCCGCCGCGCGCCGCCGCCAGCAGCTTCTCCTTGAGACCGCCGATGGGCAGCACCTCGCCGCGCAGGGTGATCTCGCCGGTCATGGCCACGTCGGCCCGTACAGGGATATTGGTGAGGGCCGAGACCAGGGCGGTGCACATGCCGATGCCGGCGCTGGGACCGTCCTTGGGGGTGGCCCCCTCGGGCACGTGGATATGCACGTCCACCTTCTCGTGGAAGTCCTTGTTCAGCCCCAGCACCTCGGCGCGGGAGCGCACCACGGTCATGGCGGCCTGGATCGACTCCTTCATCACGTCGCCCAGCTGGCCGGTGTGGGTGAGCCGCCCCTTGCCGGGCATCAGCGCCGCCTCGATGGTGAGCAGCTCGCCCCCCACCTCGGTCCAGGCCAGGCCGGTGACCTGGCCCACCTGGTCGTGCTCTTCGGCCTTGCCGTAGCGGAAGCGCTGCACCCCCAGGTACTGCTCCAGCTTCCTGGGGGTGACCACCACCTTTTTGCCCTTGTTCTTCTCCAGGAGGATGTCCTTCACCACCTTGCGGCAGATCTTGGCGATCTCGCGTTCGAGATTGCGCACCCCGGCCTCGCGGGTGTAGTAGCGCACGATGTCGCGCACCGCCGATTCGCGGATCTCCAGCTCCTCGGGCTTGAGGCCGTTGTTCTTCATCTGCTTGGGAATGAGGTAGCGCTCGGCGATGTTCACCTTCTCATCCTCGGTGTAGCCCGACAGCCGGATCACCTCCATGCGGTCGAGCAGCGGCGCCGGGATGTTGAGGGAGTTGGCGGTGGCCACGAACATCACCTCGGAAAGGTCGAAGTCCACCTCCAGGTAGTGGTCCTGGAAGGTGTGGTTCTGCTCGGGATCGAGCACCTCCAGCAGCGCCGAGGCGGGGTCGCCACGAAAGTCCATGGCCATCTTGTCGATCTCGTCCAGCAGGAAGAGCGGGTTGCGCACCCCCACCTTGGTAAGGTTCTGGATGATCTTGCCCGGCATGGCGCCGATGTAGGTGCGCCGGTGACCGCGAATTTCCGCCTCGTCGCGCACCCCGCCCAGGGCCATGCGCACAAACTTGCGGTTGGTGGCGCGGGCGATGGACTGTCCCAGGGAGGTCTTGCCCACGCCGGGCGGCCCCACCAGGCAGAGGATGGGGCCCTTGAGCTTTCGCACCCGCTGCTGCACCGCCAGGTACTCCAGGATGCGCTCCTTCACCTTCTCCAGGCCGTAGTGGTCGGCCTCCAGCACCTCTTCGGCCTTGGCGATGTCGTTGCGGATGCGGGTGCGCTTTTTCCAGGGCACGTTGAGCAGCGCGTCGATGTAGTTGCGCACCACGGTGGCCTCGGCCGACATGGGCGACATCAGCTTGAGCTTGTTGAGCTCGTTCTCGGCCTTCCGCCGCGCTTCCTTGCTCATGCCCGCCTTCTCGATCTTGCGCGCCAGTTCCTCGAACTCGTTGGGCACGTCCTCCAGCTCGCCGAGCTCCTTCTGAATGGCCTTCATCTGCTCATTCAGGTAGTACTCGCGCTGGTTCTTCTCCATCTGCTTCTTGACCCGGCCGCGGATGCGCTTCTCCATCTGCAGGATGTCGCTCTCCGCCTCCATCAGCCCCATGAGATGCTCCAGGCGCTCGCGCACGTTGGCCATCTCCAGTACCCGCTGCTTCTCGTCCAGCTTCAGGGACATGTGGGCCGCCATGGTGTCCGCCAGGCGGGCGGGTTCCTCGATGCTGGCCAGGGAGGTGAGCACCTCGGGCGGCACCTTCTTGTTGAGCTTTACGTACTGGTCGAACAGATTGGTGGCGGTGCGCATGAGCACTTCCGCCTCCTGCTCGGCCACATCCAGCTCGTCCTCGATGAGCGTGATGTCCGCCACATAGTGGCCCTTGGTCTCCCGCATGGCCTCGATGCGGCAGCGCCGGCCACCCTCGACCAGCACCTTGACGGTGCCGTCCGGCAGCTTGAGCAGTTGCAGGATGCTCGCCATGGTGCCCACCCGATAGACATCCTCGGGCGTGGGATCGTCCACCTCGGGGCTCTTCTGCGCCACCAGAAGGATCTGTTTGTTGTCCTGCATGGTGGCTTCAAGCGCCCTGATGGATTTGTCCCGCCCCACAAAGAGGGGAATCACCATGTGGGGATAAACCACCACGTCGCGCAGGGGCAGCACGGGCACCATGAAGACGACAGGGGGTTCGGAAATCTTTTGCTCGTCTTGAGCCATGAAATCACCTCAATTTTTTGTTAGGGAAGCTCTGATAAAGCCTTCCATAGCTTTATCAGCACTCGCCACGCCGCAAACGCGATTTGCGGCTTGCTCCAAAATCAATGGCTTGGTGCCATTGATTTTGCCGGCACATCCATGTGCCGGAGGAAGGCCTGAATTTTTCAGACCTTCCATAGAGGGCCGCTATTAACATGGACCCCCGAATGCCGGACATTTCTTCAAACGGAAATCAGGATTTCCACCATATGGTTGCGATCTGCTGAAAATTCAACTTTTCCGGCTTTCCAGTTGCGAAAAAGCCGGTCACGAAGACCGGCTCAACACTGTTCTACTCTTCAATACCAGCCCGCGTTCGCCCGTCTCCCGCGTCTCCCGCGTAGATGATGTAGGGCTCGTTTTCGCCCTCTATGACCGTCTCGTCGATCACCACCTTGCTGACGTTCTCCATGGAAGGCAGGTCGTACATGATGTCGAGCAACACATGCTCGAGGATGGTGCGCAGGCCACGCGCCCCGGTCTTGCGGGCCATGGCCTTGCGGGCGATGGCCCGCAGGGCGTCCTCGCGGATCTCCAGCTCGGTACCCTCCATCTCAAACAACTTCTGGTACTGTTTCACCAGGGCGTTCTTGGGTTGGGTCAGGATCTGAACCAATGCATCCTCGTCCAGCTCCTCCAGGGTGGCAACCACCGGCAACCGGCCCACGAATTCCGGAATCAGACCATAGGCCACCAGATCCTCGGGCTCCACCTCTCGCAGCAGTTCACCCACGCTGCGGCTCTCGTCCTTGGTGCGGATCTCGGCGGCAAAGCCTATGCCACCCTTCTCGGAACGACGCTGGATCACCTTGTCGAGACCGGCAAAGGCGCCACCCACGATGAAGAGAATCTTGCTGGTATCCACCTGCAGGAACTCCTGCTGGGGATGCTTACGGCCACCCTGGGGGGGTATGGAGGCCACGGTGCCCTCAATAAGCTTGAGCAGTGCCTGCTGCACCCCCTCGCCAGAGACATCACGGGTGATGGAGGGGTTGTCCGACTTGCGCGAGATCTTGTCGATCTCATCTATATAGACGATGCCGGTCTGCGCCTTTTCGACATCGTAATCGCACTTCTGCAGCAGCTTCTGGATA
>JALVUB010000042.1 GCA_027023915.1 Sedimenticola sp. | reverse complement strand
CCGCCGCCCCCGGCGTGAACCGGCTCAACGGCGAGCCGCTGCCGCCCAAGTGCCACCGCAGGGTGAAGGCGGGAGACCGGTTGCGCGTGGAGACGCCCGGGGGCGGCGGCTATGGCAGGAGGACGAAGGGCTGATGTGCGGCATCTGCGGCGAGCTGCGTTTCGACGGGCGTCCCGCCGACATGGCGGCGGTGGCGCGCATGACCGAACGGCTGCGCCCGCGCGGGCCGGATCATGGCGGCAGCTACAGCGACGGGGTCCTGGGTTTCGGTCACCGGCGGCTGGCCATCATCGACCTCTCCGAACGGGCCAACCAGCCCCTGGTGGACCAGGAGCTGGGATTGGCGCTGGTCTTCAACGGCACCATCTACAACTACCCCGAGCTGCGCGCGCAACTCAAGGGCAAGGGCTACCACTTCTTCTCCAACGGCGACTCGGAGGTGATCCTCAAGGCCTACCGGGAGTGGGGCACCGAGGCGCCGGCCCGTTTCCACGGCATGTTCGCCTTCGCCATCTGGGACATGCGCGAGCATACCCTCTTCCTGGCCCGCGACCGCTTCGGCATCAAGCCCCTCTACTGGACGCGCGACGCCGCCCGCTTCCGCTTCGCCTCCAACCCCCAGGCGCTGCTGGCCGGCGGCGGGGTGGACACCACCCTGGACGCCGAGGCGCTCCACTTCCAGTTCACCCTCCATGGCGTGGTGCCGGCTCCGCGCACCGTGCTGCGGGGGGTGCGCAAGCTGGAGCCGGGACACTGGCTGAAGATCGACGCCGAGGGGGGTGAACACAAGGCGGCCTACTGGCGCCTCGACCCCACCCGGCCCGAGCATGCGCGCAGCGAGGAGGAGTGGGTGGAAGCCACCCATGAGCTGCTGCGGCGGGCGGTGCGCCGGCGCAACGAGATCGCCGACGTGCCGGTGGGGGTGCTGCTCTCCGGTGGCCTCGACTCCAGCCTGCTGGTGGCCCTGCTGGCCGAGCTGGGCAAGGAGAACCTGCACACCTTCACCATTGGCTTCGAGGACCAGCCGGAAGAGTCGGGCAACGAGTTCGAGTATTCCGACCAGGTGGTGGAGCGGTACCAGCCCCTGCACCACAAGTTCCTGGTGCCCAACAGCGAGGTGCTCACCCGCCTGCCCGAGGCGGTGGACGCCATGGCCGAGCCCATGTTCGGCCAGGACGCGGTGGCCTTCTACCTGCTGGCCGAGCAGGTGGCGAAAGAGATCAAGGTGGTGCAGTCGGGGCAGGGGGCCGACGAGGTGTTCGGCGGCTACTTCTGGTACCCGCGCATCATGGCGGACAAGGAGGGGCGCTGCGCCGGGCGGTTGCGGCGCCACTACTTCGACCGCGAGCACAGCGAGTACCTGCGCATGGTGACCGAGGATTTCCAGGTGGGGGATATCACCTTCGATTTCGTCTCCCGCCGCCTGGAGGAGACCGGTGGCGAGAGCTGCATCGACCAGGTGCTGGCCCTGGACGTGACCACCTTCATCGTGGACGACCCGGTGAAGCGGGTGGACAACATGACCATGGCCTGGGGGCTGGAGGCGCGGGTGCCCTTCCTGGATCACGAGCTGGTGGAGCTGGCCGCCAGGTGCCCGCCGGAGATCAAGTTCCAGTCGGGCGGCAAGCACCTGCTCAAGCGGGTGGCCCGGGGCATCGTCCCCGACGCCGTCATCGACCGCCCCAAGGGCTACTTTCCCATGCCGGCGCTGAAGTACGTGCGGGGCGAGTTCCTCGCCTTCATGCGCGAGATTCTCTACTCCCGCGCCTGCCGAGAACGGGGCCTCTTCCGGCGGGCGTACATCGACATGCTGCTGTCGGCGCCCGACATGCACCACACCCGCATTCAGGGGAGCAAGTTGTGGCAACTGGCGCTGCTGGAGTTCTGGTTGCAGCGCAACGGTATCTCTTGAGCCAAAATTTTTTGGGGATCTCAAAAAAATTGCCATCCCGGCAATTTTTCTCCACGCAAACTGAAAACGCGGTTTACGGTTTGCTTCATTTTCGATTACTTGCGTGATTAAAAAATGGCGGGACTTCCTTGTCCCGCGTGGGCACCTCGAATTTTTCGAGGTGCCCTTTTGCTGTTATTGTTCTATAATAGTTCTACATCTCGCGGTGGTGATCGCTGAATCTGAAGGCATGGCGGAAGAGGTTTTTCTGGGGGAACTGCTGCAACAAGGGATGTTGTGGCGGGGTAATGCGCATCCAGCCGGAGAAGCAGTGTTGCCCACGGGGTTCGAAAACCTGGATGACCTTATTGGTGGCTGGCCCCGGCACGGCTTGGTGGAACTGCTTTCCAGGTACGGGCAGGGACTCTCCCTGTTGGTACCCCTGCTGGCGCGCCTGAGCCGGCACGACCGCTGGCTGGCCTGGGTGGACCCGCCATGGCGGCTCAACGTGCCGGCGCTGGCGGCCCGGGGCGTGGCGGTGTCGCGCATCCTGCAAGTGAGAGGGGGAGAAGCGCGCCTGTGGAGCATGGAGCAGCTCCTGCGCTCCGGCAACTGCGCCCTGGTGGCCTGCTGGCCCGGCCCCGTGGAGGGCGCGCGGCTGCGCCGCCTGCAACTGGCGGCGGAGCAGGGTAAGTGCCTGGGGGTGCTCTTCCGTTCCCTGGAGGCGGCACGGCAACCCTCGCCGGCGGTGCTGCGCCTGCGCCTGGAGAGCAGCAGGGAGGGGATGCGGG
>JALVUB010000041.1 GCA_027023915.1 Sedimenticola sp. | reverse complement strand
AACAGGGCATTTTTTTACGACACCCGATTTGGCAAGCCTGCATCGACAGCCATTATTAAACAGCACCAGTTGATGGACAAGCACGTCACCAAGGAACAAGCCTGGCAAGGCGAAGCCAATTGCAGGATCTGCTCCCTGCGGGATTCGGTGCTTTTTGCCGGACTCGAAGAGAAAGATTTCGAGCATATCCACAAGCCCATCGACCAACGGCTGCTTCAGCCGGGTGACTATCTCTATCACGCGGGAGAAAAGGCGGACCACCTTTTCACCATCCGCAGCGGCCTGGTTAAGCTGGTGCAGTATCTTCCAGACGGTTCCCAGCGCATCGTGCGGCTGCTGCGCACCACCGATGTAACCGGAATGGAAGCGTTGGTGGGTGGAGAATACCAGCACGACGCCATCATCATGCAGAACACGGAGATCTGTGCCCTGCCGGTGGACGTGGTGCAGAAGCTGAGCCAGGAAAATTCGGCGCTCCACCAGGAGCTGATGCGCCGCTGGCAGCGGGCTCTGGCTGAAGCCGACCTTTGGATCACCCAGCTCTCCACCGGATCAGCCAAACAGCGGGTGGCGCGGCTGTTACTGCGGCTGATATGTAACGACGACAACCGCTGTGACCTGTTCAACAGGGAGGACATGGGAGCCATCCTGGGGATCACCACAGAAACCGCCAGCCGCACGGTGGCGGAATTCAAACGCAAGGGGCTGTTGCGGGAGATCAAGCCCCATCACTACGTGGCCGACCGGGAAAAGCTGATGGAGGTGGCCGAGGATCTCTGACCCCACCAGGTTCTGTTATCCTTAAGACTCCCGAACGCAGTACGGAGTCGGCCCCATCCATGCTTGCAAGCCCACAACCTGCCCCAGAAGGCCTGGAAAAGCCCTGGCAGGCACTGCTGGAACACCTGGAAAAGATCCGCCCACTCCATCTTCGGGATATTTTTTCTGAAGATCCCGACCGCTTCGACAAATTTTCAATACAGTTCGACGAACTTTTCCTCGACTACTCCAAAAACCCCATTACCGAAGAAACCCTGGAGCTGCTCTTTGAGCTGGCCCGCCAAGCCGACCTTTCCGGCTGGATCGAGCGCATGTTCCGTGGTGAAAAAATCAACAACACCGAAGGGCGTGCCGTGCTCCACGTAGCCTTGCGCAACCGGGCCAACACTCCGATCAAGGTGGATGGGCGGGACGTGATGCCGGAGGTCAACGCCGTCCTCCAGCAGATGCAGACCTTTACCGAGTCGGTGCGCAACGGCACTTTTTCGGGTCACACGGGCCGCCCTCTGGAGCATATCGTCAACATCGGCATCGGCGGCTCGGATCTGGGGCCGCGCATGGTCTCCACCGCCCTGCGCCCCTACTGGAAGCCGGGCATGAAAGCCCATTTTGTTTCCAATGTGGACGGCACTGACATCAGCGAGGCACTGGCGCAGGCCGATCCTGAAACCACGCTTTTCATCATTGCCTCCAAGACCTTTACCACCCGAGAAACGATGACCAACGCCCATACCGCCCGGCGTTGGTTTCTGGAGAGGACAAAAGGTAACGAAAAGGCCATCGCCCGTCATTTCGTGGCTGTCTCCACAAATGCCGAGGCGGTGCGTGCCTTCGGTATCGATGAAGCCAACATGTTCCGTTTTTGGGAGTGGGTGGGCGGCCGCTACTCACTCTGGTCCGCCATCGGACTGCCCATCGCCCTGCTGGTGGGCATGGAACGCTTCGAAGCATTGCTCGCCGGCGCCCACGCCATGGACAACCACTTCCGCCACGCCCCCTTCGAGCGGAACATGGCGGTAATTCTCGGCTTGCTGGATATATGGCAGCGAAACTTCCTCGGCACCGGCAACCACGCAGTCCTCCCTTACGACCACAGCCTGCGATTGCTGCCTGCTTATCTACAGCAGGCCGACATGGAGAGCAACGGCAAGGGAGTGACACGGGATGGAACACCAGTTCAACACCACACCGGCCCCGTGGTTTGGGGACAACCGGGCACCAACGGCCAGCACGCCTTTTTCCAGCTCATGCACCAGGGAACCGAGCCGGTGCCGGCGGACTTCATTTTGCCAGCGCAAAGCCACCATTCGCTGGAGGAACACCACCGCATCCTGGCGGCCAACTGCATCGCGCAGACCGAAGCGCTGATGAAGGGTAAAACCGCAAGCGAAGTGCGCCGGGAACTGACCGCGGCTGGTTTGCCGGAGGAGGAGATCGAACGGCTGGTGCCCCACCGGACCTTTCCCGGCAACCGCGCCAGCAACACCCTGTTGATGAAAAAGCTCACACCCTACAACCTGGGCGCGCTCATCGCGCTGTACGAACACCGTATTTTCGTTCAGAGTGTCATCTGGAACATCAACGCATTCGACCAGTGGGGCGTGGAACTGGGCAAGCAACTGGCCGCCGACATCGAGGCGGCCCTCGCCAGCGATGCCCCTTGCAGTGGCCACGACAGCTCCACCAACGGCCTGGTGAACAAGTTTAAGGAGATGACGACATGATCCTTGCCGCGGACATCGGCGGCACCCGCAGCCGTCTGCTGCTCGCCCAACCGGGAAGCGGCTCAATTATCGTTGAATCGGAATACGCCAGTGGCGGCTTCCCCAATCTGGAGGCGGTTATCACCCGCTTTCTGGAAGAGCAACAGCAGCCCACCGATGCCGTCAGCCGGGTGGTGTTGGCCC
>JALVUB010000040.1 GCA_027023915.1 Sedimenticola sp. | reverse complement strand
CCTCCGGTCCGATTACAGCGTTGAAGTTCTTGCCAATAGCTTGCTATTGGCTGCGAACTTCGCCTTGTACTCGAACCGGAGGAGAACAATCTGCTTCGTCCAGGATTAAATCAGAGGTTCCTTAACCCTTTTTAAGAGATTGGAGTATTTTTTGCAGCGCGGCCACCGGATCTTCTGCGCCGGTCACCGGCCGACCGATCACCAGATGGCTGGCGCCGGCGGCCAGGGCGTCGGATGGCATCATCACCCGTCTCTGGTCGTCGCGGGCCGCCGTGGCCGGTCTCACACCGGGCGTCACCAGCAAAAACGCTTCCCCCAGCCCCTGGCGCAGCATGGCGGCCTCCCGCGGCGAACAGACCACGCCATCGAGACCACAGTCGTGAGCCAGTGCCGCCAGGCGGGAGACATTTTCCGCCGGCGTGCCTTGGAACCCCACCTCCGCCAAGTCCTCCTCTCCCAGGCTGGTAAGGATGGTCACGGCCACCAGCAGGGGACGGTGGCCGCGTCGTTCCAGCCTTTCGCGCGCCGCTTCCATCATCCGGCGTCCGCCAGAGGCGTGCAGGTTCATCATCCACACGCCCAGATCCGCAGCCGCGTCGCAGGCCGCCGCCACGGTATTGGGAATATCGTGAAACTTAAGATCGAGAAACACCTCGTAGCCGCGTTTCACCAGTGCCTCTACCACCGGCGGGCCGGCGCGGGTGAAAAGTTCCTTGCCCACCTTGAGGCGGCAAAGGGCGGGGTCCAGGCGCTCCACCAGCGCCAGCGCGCTGGCCTGGTCGGGAAAGTCCAGCGCCACGATGACGGGGCTCGATTCCATGTTCATACCTCGTTTGGGAAATGTCAGAAACGTTCCTGCCGGCGGCGCAAGGTGCCCCAACTGCGGCAGCTTGGACACTGCCAGTGCAGGGTGCTGGCGGCGTAGCCGCAATGGCTGCACTGGTAGGCGGGGCGCTCGGCCAACAGCCGTTCAAGGTGTTCTTTCAGGCCGACCAGGATTCGACCAGCGGTGGCGTCGGGCAAGGTGGCGTTAAGCTCCACCAGGCGCAACAGTCCACGGATGGCGGGCCGGTTCTCCATTTTGGCGGTAAGAAAACGCGCCGCCGCCCTGTCCCCTTCCATCTGCTGTATGAGTTCGGCAAGCGCCAACATCACGTCGATGTCGAACTGTTCCTTCAGGAAGGTTTCCAGATAGTCTCGCAGCCCGGCCAGGCTGCCGCGAACGGCATGGCACTGACGAAGATCCTCAAGAATTTCAGCAATGTAATGGGGATGATTCTGGGCAATGCGTTGCAGCTGGCTGATGGCCGCCTGACAATCGCCCTGCTTGCGCGCCATGCGGGCCTGAAGGTGGCGGGGACGCACACTCTGAGGATCGGCCACCACCGCCTGCTCCAACAGGCCCGCCGCCTCCTCGTTTTTACCCCTGGCCATGGCCTCTTCCGCCAACTCACAATAGTAGTGAGCCCGGGAAGGACCGAGAGGCTCTTTCACCAGGGGCTGAAGGGCTTCGGAAACATCCAGGCAGGCGCGCCAGTCCTTCTCCTGCTGATAGATCACCAGCAGGTTCTCCAGCGCCTTGCGTTCGTGTTGCTTGCTCTCTTTCAGCTCCAGAAAAAGATTTTCCGCGCGGTCGTAAAGGCCGGCGCGCATGTAGTCCTTGCCCAGCTCCAGCAGGGCGTTGGCGCGGTTCTCGTCATCCAGGCTCTCCCGCGCGATGAGGTTCTGATGGATGCGAATGGCCCGCTCCACCTCGCCGCGCCGGCGGAACAGGCTGCCCAGGGCCAGATGTGTCTCCACCGTTTCGCTGTCCACCTCCAGCAACTGGACGAAGACGTCGATGGCCTTGTCGGGCTCCTCGTTGAGCAGATAGTTGAGGCCGCGAAAGTAGGCGGGCGTGGTGTGCCTGCTCTTGTCTCCCCTGCCGCAACGGAAACGCCGCGCCGTCCACCAACCGGAGGCGGCGGCCACCGGCAGCAGCAGCCAGAGCAGATTGGTCATGCCATGGGCCTCGTGAAATTCAAGCGTCAGTATTTCAACCCATCCTAACGCAAGCCGAGCACGTCCTGCATGTCGTAAACGCCCTTCTCCTTTTCTTCCAGCCAAAGCACGGCGCGGGCCGAGCCGTTGGCGTAGGTCATGCGGCTGGAGGACTTGACCGCGATCTCCACCCGCTCGCCCTCGGCGGCAAACCAGACGGTGTGCTCGCCCACCACGTCGCCGGCGCGGATGGTCTCGAAGCCAATGGTCTCGCGCTTGCGCTCGCCGATGATGCCGTGGCGCCCGAAAACCGCCACCTCGTCGAGGTTGCGCCCCAGCGCCGAGGCCACCACCTCGCCCATGCGCAGGGCGGTGCCGGAGGGGGCGTCCACCTTGTGGCGGTGATGGGCCTCGATGATCTCGATGTCGGACTCCTGGCCCATCACCCGCGCGGCGATGTCGAGCAGCTTGAAGCAGAGGTTCACGCCGACGCTCATGTTGGGTGCGAAAACGATGGCGATCTCCCCGCCCGCTTTATTAATGACCGCCTTGCCGGCATCGTCAAAGCCGGTGGTGCCGATCACCATGCGCTTGCCGTGTCTCCGGCAGACATCGAGATGGGCCAGCGCGGGTTCGGGACGGGTGAAATCGATGAGGGTGTCGAATTCCCCCGCAACCGCCTCAAGATCGGCGGTGAGCGTCACCTCCAAGGGT
>JALVUB010000039.1 GCA_027023915.1 Sedimenticola sp. | reverse complement strand
ACTGCGGAAAGAGCAGATCCAGTCGGCCTTTGCGCTCTCGCTTTTCATGGGCGTTTTGCTGGTGGCGGCTTTCGTCTGGCTTTCAACACCGCTGGCGTCGCTGTTCCACCAACCCAGGCTGGCCCCCATTTTCCGGCTTTTGGCCTTCTCACTGCTGGCGATCTGCGCCGGCATCGTCAGTCGTGGCCTGCTTATGCGGGAGCTCGACTTCAAAGCCCTCTTTTTCATCGATACCTTCTCCTACCTGGGCGGTTACCTGCTGATCGGTGTCCCCCTTGCTTTTTTGGGTTACGGCGTCTGGAGCCTGGTGATCGCCGCGGTGGCCACCCAAGTTTCCACCGCCCTTGCCTGCCTCATTGCAAGACCGCCCGGCAGCCCCCGTTTCAGCTTTTCGCAAACCGGCGGCCTGCTTCACTTCGGCGCCGGCATCAGCCTCAACAGCATCGTCAACTACGCCGCCATCAACACCGACAACCTGCTCATCGGCCGCTATCTCAACGCGGGCGCCCTGGGGCTCTACAGCCGCGCCTTTCAGCTGGTGATGCTGCCCATCGCCCGCATTTCCACCGCGTTGAGCAATGTCCTCTTTCCCGCCTATGCGCAGATCCAAAACGACAATGAAAAGCTGCTGCGGGCCTACCGACGCTCCATCGCCACCACCGCGCTGCTGGTTTTTCCCATACTGGGCGGCATTATCGCGGCGCCGGAAACCATCATCAGCGGTGTTTTCGGCGACAAATGGAAAGCCGCGGCGGAACCCTTGCGCCTGTTGGCCATTGCCGGGCTGTTCAAGGCGATCTTTCACCTGGCCGGCAGCATCATTCAGGCTAAGGGAAAGGTCTATGTGGAGTTGCGTCTCCAGCTTTTGTACCTGGCCATCCACCTGCTGGGCATCTACTTCGTTTTGCAACACGGCTTGGTTATGATTGCACTGGTGATAATCGTTGCTTCAGTGTGGCTCTACTTGGCCAAGGCCTGGGTGGCACTGGGTCTGATACAAGGAAGCTGGGGAGACTATTTCATGGATCAGAGAGGCGGTCTGGTGCTGGCGTTGTGGGTTGGATTCTGGATTGCCCTGGTGGACCACCTGACCTCGCCCCTGCCCGCCCTGCCCAGCCTGATCCTGCTGGTTATTACCGGCGTGGTGGCCGACCTTTTCGGCTTCCTGCTCTTGCCCACCGCCTGGCTGGGAGAGACGAGGAGATGGTTGTTGGAAAGAAGTTTCCATCTGATTCCACCGCTGTTGCGCAAACCGCTGGCGAACCGATTTGGCATAGGGTGAACTGATGGCACGCATCGGGCTTTTTTTGGTTTTCCTTTCTCTTTCTTGTTTCTTCCAACCGGCCGGGGCCTACGAGGAATCGGAGGGGCTGATCTTTCCCGACAACTACACACCGGAGGCCGGCGAAACCATCCCCTGGAAATACGATCAGCGGGCCATCCAGTGGCCCAGGATACTGGCGGATTCAAAAGACACCTTTTTCTGGGGCGTGTATATCGAATCGGCGGAGTATGATCCACCGAGCTTCATCATCGTCTATGTGAAGGATGACACGCCGCTTTTGACTCGTCAGAAAAAAATCGACCTGCTGGTCAAGATCGGACGTTGGGACGCAGCCCACAACTTTATCGAATACCGCAGGCGGGTCATACGTGACATTCCGCTGGAACAGAACCGCTTGACCCGAATTCCGGTGAATGTCCAGGTTTACAAGGGGGAGATCATGATTTCCAAGCTGCTCGATGTCAAAATGGACAACGTCATTCTGCAAAAGGACAACTACTGACAAGGGCGGTTCACAGAAGAACCCGCGCCAAAAAACAACAGGCGGACAATATGTATCTCCAACATTTCGGCTTGGTTCGTGGCCCTTTCGAGAACACCCCCAACACCAGATTCTTCTTCGCCGCCGATTCCCACAAGGAAGCGCTGGCGGCGATAACCTACGGCATCGACTATGAAAAAGGGGTGGTACTGGTCACCGGCGACATCGGCACCGGCAAAACATTGCTGCTGCACAAGCTGAAAGAGCAACTGCGCGGCAAGAAAAACCAGTTGCTGGACTTTGACGCGCCGGCGCCCCGTCCGAAGGAACTCTACCGGGCGCTGGCCAAGACGTGCAAGATTTCGGTCAACAAAAAGTTGACGAAAAAGGGCTTTTTCAAAAAGGTGAAAAAAGCCCTCACCCATAAGGAGGCAGCGGGCATCAAGGTGATACTGCTGTTCGACGACGCCCAGGAGCTGCCGGACAAAACACTGGTCACCCTGCGCCATCTTGCCGACCTGGAGCTGAGCGACAAACGACTGTTGCAGATCGTGATGCTGGCCCAGCCCGATCTGCTGCTGCGTCTTCAACGCCCGCCTTTCAAGGCGCTGTTGCAACGGGTCTCGCTCTATCGAACGCTGAACAATTTTTCAGAGCAGGAGACCATCGCCTACATCACCTTCCGCTGCCAGACCGCCGGTGCCCAGCGCCCCTTGTTCACGGACAGGGCAATGCAACTGATCCACCAGGCCAGCCAGGGTGTCCCGCGACTCATCAACCATATCTGCGACAACGCTCTGCTTGCCGCCTACGCGGACGATCTCATGCAGGTGGACCTGCCCTCTGTCCAGGAGGTGCTGCCCAACTGCCCCGCCCTGACCCAATCCAGTCTGACCGCCCTGCCCCGGGAAAAACCGAAACCGGCAACGGCTTATCCCGTACATCCGGTTCATCGTCAACAACAGCCGCCTGAACCACCCCGGGAACCGGCGCAGCAACCGGAAACAGGCCCCGAGACGCGCATGGAGCCATCCGTGGCGCCTCATATGGCGGCTTCCTCGCCCGCGCCCGCGCCGACACCCTCGCCCAGAAAACCGGATGCCTTTTCCTTCGCCCGCGATCATTCAAACTGGCTTTGGCTGCTGGGCATTCCGCTGCTGGCCTACTTTCTTTTCACCACCTACCAGAACCAACAGCATGATCGAAGCAGTGCTCTGCCCCGGTTGAACGAAAACCCCTTGAGCACACCGGCGCCGGTGGAAAGGCGCGCAATGCCCGCCCGTCCGTCCCGGCGGGTCAAGCCCGAGATGACGGAAAAACGCCCCATTGACGAAGATGCCTACAAAGCGCCCGAGCCGACGGAGACAAACCCGCTGTACGACAACGAACTCGACCGGGATATTGCCGACATTCCGCTAAAAGAGCTGCTGGATCTGCCACCCGACACGCCGGAAGAAGAGACCGAACCGGCTCAGGAGACAGCTGTCGCGCCCGCGCCGCAAAGGCAGGCGCCTCTTCCCGTGGAACAAACCGCAAAGCCGGCGCCGGTAACGGAAGAGCGGCATCCCACAACCCCGCCAAGGCAGGCAAGCCGCCCGATTCGCCAACAGAAAGAGGAAAAGCCTCTTCAGGCCGCCGCCAAGCCTCAAGCCATTGCGCCGAAAATGCAACCGGCAAATCCACCACCCAGCCCGGCCGAGCTGCCCCTGCCCGATTTCTCCGATGAACAGCCGGGAGACCGCGTCATCCACATTGCGCGTGGTCAGTACCTGAACCGGGTGGTGGCGGAAGAGTACGGCGCCTGGAACGCAACCATGCGCGATATCGTGCAGGCAGCCAATCCCCACATCGCCGATCTCGATAGAATCGCCAGGGGAACACCGATACGGCTACCCAAAGTAACGCCGGAACGGCTGATCGTGAAGAAAAACGGCTGGTACTATGTCTATCTGCGCACTGTCTTCGGAGAAAAATCGGCGCAACGCCTTGCCAGACAGCTTTCCAGAAAGGGAATCTCCGTGGTGCGGCAACCCCTGCCCGACCGCCCCCCGCTTCAGCGCATCTTTCTCGGCCCCTATTCAAGCTGGCAGGCCGCCGACCAGGTGGCGCAAAGGATTCAGTTTTCGGCCATCCCACAACTCCGGTGAAGGCTGCCAACCACTCTTCCATGGCGTTACCGCGAAAAATCCTCTATGTCCACTACCAGGCCAGTACCCGCGACGGCAGTCACACCCATACCAGCGCCTTTGCCGCCAGTTTCGGCAAGCTGTGCCGTGAAAAAGGGATCGACTTTTCCGTTCTCGCGCCCCCACCCCAAGAGCTTGCACCAGTTCCCCCGGCCGACAGCCCGGTAGCAAAAATCAAAAACTGGCTTGCCCGTTTCTATCTGCGGGACATCAAACGTCTGCTTCAGGAGCTGAAACGATACCCCAGGGAGAAGAAATTCCTGCAAGCCGATCCTCCAGATCTGGTCATCATGCGCCATGACGGCAAGCCCTCCATTCTCTGGGCCGCGGGCAAGCTGGGCATCCCCCTGGTGGCCGAGATCAATGCGCCCGACCGGGAAGCCATCAACGCCCATTACCGTCACATTCCCGGCCTCTCGCGCATTTTCAGTTGCCGCCACACCCTGGCCCGGGTGCGGGGCGCGTACACGGTGAGCAGCGTGCTGGCGGACCATCTGCGATCCCTGGCGCCCTCCACGGTTCCCATCGCGGTCGTTCCCAATGGGGCCGACCCCGCCGTCTTCGACCACCAGCTCTCCGGCCAGCCCGCGCGTCGCGCCCACGGCATCCCATCCGACGCAATGGTGATCGGCTTCGTGGGCAGTTTTCTCCCCTGGCACGGGGTTCCACAGCTTTTCGAAGCGTTCGAAAAGCTTTTATCCAAAACCACCAAAAACCTCTGGCTGATGCTGGTGGGACAACGCAACCAGACAGTGGAAAAGCTGCTGCAACGCGCCGCGGACGGCGGCTACAAGGAGCGAGTGGTTTTCACCGGTCACCTGCCACGCCGGGAGATTCCCCAGGTGGTGGCGGCTTTCGACATTGCGGTAATGCCCAACTCCAACTGGTACGGCTCGCCGCTGAAACTGTTTGAATACATGGCCATGGCCAAGGCGGTGGCCATGGTGGACACCCCGCCCATCGCCGAGGTGCTGCGCCACGAACAGGACGGCCTGTTGTTTCCCGCAAATGACGTGGATGCCATGGCCGACACCCTTCTGCGGCTGGCGGAATCGGACGCATTACGTGAACGGCTTGGAAAAAGCGCCCACCGGCAGCTTTGCGAGCATTACACCTGGGACCATAATGCTGAACAGGTCATGGCCCTGGTGGAACAGGTGTGGCAGACGAAACCTTCCTGATGAACGACAGCGGAACAACCCGCCTTTATCTGGTGTTGCTGGCCCTGGCGGCCATCATGGTGCTGGCGCTGATGCCGCCCTTCTGGCTGGAAGAGCGCCTGCCGGTGGCGGGCCAGTCGGTTTTCGATCTGCTCCACTTTCCCGCGGCCATCATCACCGCGGTGCTCATCTACCAGCTCACCCGCTCGCCGGCGGTGGCCGTGGTGCTTACCCTGCTGCTGGCATTGGGACTGGAACTGGTGCAGCCCTGGTTTGGTCGCAACGACAGCATCCGGGATCTGCACAATGGCCTGCTCGGGGTGTTGTTCGCTGCTTTTATCCTCGGCTCCTGGCGACAGGGCATGAAATCATTGAGCCTCTTTTTCGTCGGCATGGCCGTCGCCTTGATGGTGGTGAGCCTGCAACCCCTGCTACAGGCCTACCATCAGCAGCAACGGTTGCGAGCCGGCTTTCCCATGCTGGGCGATTTCGAAAACAGTGATTACAGTGCCCTGTGGAAGCCCATGAGCCGTGAAAGGATCGCCCTTGTGCCCCGTGGCAATGGAGGTTGGGCGCTGTTGCTCAATGGCGAGGGCATCGCCTGGCCCGGTGTGGTTTACCTGCCGGTGGAACATGACTGGCGCCATATGGGCCATCTTTGCTTCGAGGCCAGGGCCACCAGACCCGACACCACCCTGGTGGTTCGCCTGGGCGACACCCCGCCCAGCACAACCCGTCCACCCAGCTCCAAAACCGTTTTTCATCTGAATGATCGCTGGCACCGCTACTGCATGCGCATTGAGGGGTTGCAAACCACTGGTGGCCGCTGGCTGGCCAAGGAGCACATCCACCGGCTGATGTTTGTCATGGAACAGCGCGAGAGCACGGATCGCCTGTTGTTGGACAATGTGCGGCTGATACCGGAATGAGCGATTTCATCTACACCTCCAGCGTGGCGCCGGATGGCATGGTGGAAACGCTTTTGCGCTGCATTCCGACCACTCCCACCGCCACTCGGACCTGTCGCGGAGGCTGGGGACAACTCACCCTGCTGGAAAATCACTATCCAGGCTTCGCCCCTTATGAAGATGAAAAGCACCTGCTGCTGGTCACCGGCGGCCCCTTGCTCAGGCTTCCCGGCAAGGCGACCCTGGCGCCCGTGGAAGGAACGACAGCGGACGATGACGGCCTTTCCGCCATGCTGCTGAAACGCTGGCTGGAGGGTGAGCCGGACTGGGGCCAGGAGCTATCAGGCCCTTTCATCGTCCTTCTGCTGGAAAAAGCGACCGGCCGGTTGACCCTGGTCACGGACCCCATGAGCATGGCGCCGGTTTACCAGGCGGAATCGGCGCATGGGGATCTGGTGATCGGCACCCATCCCGATCTGGTGGCCTTGCAAGCCGGGCGCTTCAAGTCCCCGGACCCGGTCTCCATGGTGGATCTGCTGGTCAACAGAACCATCTGTTATCCCCATACCCTGTACGAGGGAGTCAGGGAACTGGCGCCCGGCAGCCGTTTCCGGCTCCAACCCGGTCACGAAACGCAAAACAGGCTTGAGCAAAGCCATTACTGGCTGCCGGAAGAACAGCAGATGGAGCAACGGCTGGCCGATGCCGCGCTACGGCTCCGTGAAGCCTTTACAGGCTACATAAACCCGCTTTGCCAACCATTGGAAAAGGCCGCGCTCTTCATCAGCGGCGGAGAAGACAGTCGCGCCATTGCCGGCGCCCTGCCACAAAAACTGGAACGGCACGGCTTCGTGTTCGTGGACCAGCCCAACCGGGAGAGCGCCATTGCCATGGCGGTGGCGAGAAAGCTGGGAATAACGCCCCATCTTGCCGGCAGAACGCCGGATCGCTATGTTCGCAACCTGCCCGGCTGCACGCGGCTGGTGGGCGCCCAGCACGATTTCGTCCATGTGCATGCATTTGGTTATGAGCAGGAGTGCGGCCTGCGGGATTTTCCGGCCGTGATGGGCGGGCTCTACGCCGACATCTTTCTGAAAGCGCTGAATGTTCCCAAACGGCGCTTCCAACGCTTTGGTGTCGCCCTGCCCGAACGGGGCATTGTCACTGGCCGCCAGGCCGCTGGTCTCTCCATCGACAGTTGGTACGGCAGCCTGGAACAGGCGCGCAAGTTCTTCAAAGGCGAGCTGGTGGACGAAATGCACGCCAGACGGCTGGCGCACTATGACCGCGTGGTGCAAATGCGCCCCTGCTCAGCCGCCGAATGGGCGCAGACCTGGCCCTTGTCGCAAGTCAACGGCAACGGCGACCTCACCGGCAACCGCAGGCTGTTCCGCTCCTTCGAGGTGTTCACCGACGTGGAAATCGTCAAACTTTCCGCCCGCGTGCCGCTGTGGATGAAACTCAACCGGCGGCTGTTCCAGGCGGCGATGAAGCCCTTTTTGCGTAAAACCTGGTATCTGCCCCATGCCGGCAACGGCCATTTTCCCTACTTTTCCGTCCACGCCAATCTTTTACTCCGCCCCCTTCCCATCCTTTATTGGAAACTGAAGGAACGCATTACCGGCACGGAGCCCAACCCCGGCCCCTGGCCGGTGTACGACGCCGTGGTAACCCAGGAGGCCATGACCAGACTGGAACAGCAACTGCTGACGCAACAAGGCGATCTGTTGCAACGGATCACCACCAGGGAGGTGACCAACCGGCATCCCGCCCGGTGGATGACGCCGCTGCAACGGCTGCAACTGGCGGAAGTGCTCTGGTCCCGCGACGGCATGCGCTGTAACGATGGCCCAACAGGAGAACCGACGCCATGAGCCTGCTGTGGCCCCTGCTGGCGGTGTTTGGCCTGCTGCCAGCCTTCTATCTGGGGCTGCTGGCGCTGGTTGCCCGCTGTCAGCGCAAACGCCCTCCCGAGGCAAAAGCGCACCTTTCCATCGCCATAGTGGTTCCCGCTCATGACGAGGCCTCGCAGATCGGCGACACGGTTAAAAACCTTCTGGCTCAGGACTATCCTCGTGAGGCTTTTGCCGTTCATGTCATTGCGGACAACTGTAGTGACGATACCGCCCGACTTGCGAAATCCGCCGGTGCCAGAGTCTGGGAGCGGAGTGGCGAGCCAGGCAAGGGCCAGGCGCTGCACGCCTTCTTCCAACGCCTGTTGAAGACGGAAAAATTTTCTCCGGGCTCTGCAAAGGAAAAGTGGGATGCGGTGCTGGTGGTGGATGCCGATTCTCATCTCCATTCCCGCGCACTGACGGTTTGCAACAATCATCTGCAAGCAGGCGCACGGGCGCTGCAACTGCGATACGGCGTGCTCAACCCCGAAGCCGGCTGGCGCAGCCGGATGCTGGAGTGGTCGCTTGCCTCCTTCAACGGGCTGCGCCCCTGCGGCAAGGCCACCCTCGGCCTGTCCGCCGGCATCGTCGGCAACGGCTTCTGTCTGGCCCGAAAGACGCTGGAAGAGGTGCCCTACCTTGCCGGTTCCATCGTGGAGGACCTGGAATACCACCTGATGCTGCTCTCCGCCGGCATCCGGGTGGCCTTCGACAGCGAGGCCTGGGTCAAGGCCAAGATGCCCACCAGATCCCAGGGCGCCAACACCCAAAGGGTCCGCTGGGAAAGAGGCCGCTGGCAGATGATCCGGCAACATCTGTGGCCGCTGCTGAAACGCCTTTTGAAAGGTGATTGGACGGCCCTGGACGGCTTGGTGGATCTGCTGCCGCCGGTAAGCCTGGCCGTGCTGGCCCTGCTTCTGGGCCTTCTGGGCACGCCCGGTCAACGCCTCTTCTCCATTCTGGGACTGTTGACCATCATCTACCACTATTTCGAAGCGGCCCGGCGTTTCGGCAGTTTGGCCGCGCTGCCCGGCATCGCCATCCATCTGCCCTACTATCTTCTGCAAAAAACCTGGGTTGTCTTCTCCTCGCTGCTGCGCCAACGGCGCCTCGGCTGGCACCGCACGGAACGGGACTGAGAAGGTGAAGCGCGCCATCGTTTTCGTCAACGGCATCTATCCCGTTCTCAGCGAAACCTTCATCTATGAGCAGTTCCGCGCCCTGCGCGAAAGCGGCCTGCATTTCACCATGGTCTCCGCGCGCCGTCCCAAAAGCGGACAGGTCCATCCTCACATGCGCCGGGAGATGGATCAGGTGGACTACCTCATAGAGGCCTCTTGGTTTCGGGTCGCGGGCGCTTTGCTCAAGCTGCTCTTCACCCACCCCTTGCGACTGCTACGCGCCTTCCTTCAGCTCTTTTCGATGGAAGAGCGCAAGGTGGCCAGCCTGGCTCACATCATCGGCGCGGTACTGGTCATACAGCGCTATGGCACCAACTGCTGGCTTCACTCCCACTTCACCTACAATTCGGCCGCCATCTGCGTCTGGGCCAAGCGGCTGGCCGACCTGCCCTACTCCATGACGCTGCATGGCGCCGATCTCACATTCGACCAGGTTCCCGATCTCGCTCTGAAGCTGGCGATGGCCGACCGGCTGGTTTCCATTTCACAACACAACCTGGACTACATCGCCCACCATTTTCCTCATGTGGATCTGAGCAGAGCCGTGGTGATTCCACTGGGGGTGCGACTGGAAGAGTTTCAACGGCAAAAAACGCCGTTCCCGCCAGGGAGCGGGCCGTTGAAGCTCATCAACGTGGGGCGTCTTTCCGAACACAAGGCCCAACAGGTGCTCATCGACGCCTGTGCCAGGCTGCGCGATCTGGGTGTTCCCTTTCAATGCGACATCATTGGAGAAGGCCCCCTTCGCGCCCGGCTGGAAGAACGCATAAGCCGACACGCGCTGCAACAGCAGGTCCGGCTGCTTGGAAAAAAATTCCACAAGGAGGTGTTGGAACTGCTGCCCCGCTACCATCTGTTCGTCATGACCAGCGTGGTGGAAGGCATGCCCATCGCCATCATGGAAGCGATGGCCATGGGAATTCCCGTTATCGCCACCCGGGTGGGCGCCGTGCCCGAGCTGTTGGACCAGGGACGATGTGGCCTGCTTTTCGATCCCGGCAACGTCCAATGTCTGGTTGAACTGCTCAAAGCCATCCAGCAGGGTGAAACAGATACCGCTGAACTTGCCCACAATGCGAGAAAACAGCTCGAAAATCACTTTAATTTGATGAAAAACGCCAGCAAATTCGGGAAAATGCTGGAAAAGTGGTCTCAATCGGCAAAGCCGGAAAAAGCGGCGTGATTGCATCATCAAGGCAGCTTTTCACCATCAAGCCGGTTTTATCGCTTTCCAATCATATCCAGATTTCGGTATCCTTTGCGCCCTGCGGAGAGGTGGCAGAGCGGTTGAATGCACCGGTCTTGAAAACCGGCAGGGGTTAACGCCCCTCCAGGGTTCGAATCCCTGCCTCTCCGCCATCTTCCAGCTGAAACTGGAGAGGTGCCGGAGCTGGCCGAACGGGCTTGACTCGACAAGCGGCGTAGCCGCGCAGGACGCCGGAGCATAGCGACGGCGCCCCGAAGGGGTGAGGCCTAAGGCCGAATCAAATCAAGTGATCCACTCACGCGCAGCGTGAGTTGGAAAACCAACATATTTTTGGAGAGGTGCCGGAGCTGGCCGAACGGGCTTGACTCGAAATCAAGTGATCCCCCCCGGGATCCGTGGGTTCGAATCCCACCCTCTCCGCCATTTCCAACCACCGTTTTCCGCTGCAACACCCCGATTTCACAATAAAAACCCCCAGCCAAACCACCTGATTAGACCGTTCGTCGGGTTTTTCCCACAGTTCGTCGAAAACCACCCCCTCCTCGCTGGCCTCCTTTACGAAAGGACACCATACTTCCATTCAAGAAAAATCCTCCTGGACTTCGTAAGGGCATGACAAAAACCCGGCAACAAGGCTTTGGACTGGCGGAAGTTCTGGTGACTTCAGTCATCATCAGCGTGGGTCTGCTGGCCCTTGTCAAGCTTCAGGGTACCGCCCAAAAGCACAACCACGACGCTTTTCTTCAGGTAAAAGCAGTATTGCTGGCGCGGGAGATGGCCGAGCGAATCATTGCCAACTCCGCGGGAAAAACCAACTACGTTGGTTTGGACTGTGCCAATCCTCCCTCGAAGCCTTCTGTGCTCTGTGTCCAGGATGAAATACCCAATTTCAATTCCAACAACATTCCAAACTGCACTCCGGCCCAAATGGCCACCTATGACAAATGGAGATGGTGTGCAAACATAAAACTTAGACTCCCAGTAGGAAAAGGAAGGATAAAGAAAACGGGGGGGATATATACCATAACAGTAAGCTGGAATGAGCGGACAAACAAGAAAGAAAGTTCTACTGGGCGGATAACGAAAAGCTATAACCTGGATTTTAAACCATGAAACAACAACAATATCAACGGGGATTCACCCTGATGGGAGCGCTAACCGCTTCCATTGTAGGGCTCTTTATTGTTGCCGCCCTCATAACGATGTTGGCCCATCAGAAACAAGGCTATCGCATGCAGATTGCCTTGGCCAACCTCCTGGAAGATGGGCGATATGCACTGGATGCCATCGGCAGGGAGCTACGACGGGCAGGCTATTTTTACACCACGCTAAAACCCGCCCCAAAGGTCACCCGACAAATATTTGGCGGAGCAAACAGCACCA
>JALVUB010000038.1 GCA_027023915.1 Sedimenticola sp. | reverse complement strand
GGCAGCAGGGGCGGCAGGGCGATGGCCAGCAGGGCGGCGGTGACCAGCGCGCTGAGATCGGCCAGGGTGGGCAACACCGGGCGGTGGCGCAGCTTCAGCACCGCCGCTTCCGCCGCCACGGCGGTGACCGAGGCGATGGCGATGTGGATCACCACCCCCCAGCCGAAGTACCAGACCATGGCCGCCACGCCCGGCACCAGGGCCAGCAGCACCAGCCCCATCTCGCGGCTGACGCTGTTGGGCAGGTGGCCGTAGGGCGGCGTATGCACGGGAAACTTCATCAGGACTCCTCGCTCCGTTGCCGCGCTTTCTTCTTCTGCGCGGCACGCTGCACCGCGGCCTCGATGGCCGCCTTTTTCGGGTCGGCGCTGCTGCTCTTCTTCTCCAGCGCCTCCTTTTTCTTGCGCAGCCGCGCCTTGCGCTCGCGCTCCAGCCGCTCGAGCCGCTCCACCCGCGCCTCGTGTCGGCGGCGCGCCTCCTCGGCCGCCTGCTTCTCCTTCTCCTGGGCCCAGGTCTCGGTCTTGGCGAAGCGGTAGTACTGCACCAGGGGGATGTGAGAAGGACAGACCCAGGCGCAGCAGCCGCACTCGATGCAGTCGAACAGGTTGTACTCCTGGCACTTCTCCAGGTCCTTCGAGCGCGCGTACCAGTAGAGCTGCTGGGGCAGAAGCCGGGCCGGGCAGGCAGCGGCGCACTTGCCGCAGCGGATGCAGGGCTGTGCGGGAAGGGGATCTGGCGCCTCCTCGCGGCTGGCCACCAGCAGGCAGTTGGTGGCCTTGGTCACCGGCACCTCGTCGTCGCCCAGGGTGAAACCCATCATGGGGCCGCCCAGGATGAGCTTGTAGGCCTTGTTGCTGTAGCCGCCGGTGAACTCGATCACCCGCGACATGGGCACCCCGTAGGGCACCTCCACGTTACCGGGATTGTTCACCCCCTCCCCGGTGACCGTGACCAGGCGCGAGAGCAGCGGCCGGCCCGCCATCACCGCATCGGTCACCGCCGCGGTGGTGGCCACGTTGAGGCAGATGACGCCGATCTCCGCCGGGATGCCATGGGAGGGCACCTCCTTGCCTGTGAGCACCTTGATGAGCTGCTTCTCGCCACCCGTGGGGTAGCGGGTGGGAATTGTGACCACCCGGGTGGTCTCCAGGTCCGAGTCGGCCACCGCCTTCTCCATGGCGGCGATGGCCTCCGGCTTGTTGTCCTCGATGCCGATTAGACATTCGCCCGCGTCCACCACGTGCATCAGCACCCGGATGCCCTCGATGATGCGGTCCGCCTCGTTACGCATCAGATAGTCGTCGCAGGTGATGTAGGGCTCGCACTCGGCGCCGTTGATGACCAGGGTGTCGATTTTGTGGTCGGGGCCGGGATTGACCTTGACGCTGGTGGGGAAGGCGGCGCCGCCGAGCCCCACGATGCCGGCCCAGCGGATGCGCTCGCGCAGAGTGGCGGCGTCCAGCTCCTCGAACCAGGGCAGGGGCTCGGGGAGCTGGTTCCACCAGCGGTCCTCGCCGTCCGCCTCCATCACCACGCAGGGGGCCGAGAGGCCGGAGGGGTGGGCCACCGGCTGTTCGGAGATCTCGATGATGGTGCCCGAGGTGGGGGCATGGATGGGAGCGCCGATGTAGTCGGGCACGCGGGCGATGGTCTGTCCCTTGAAGACCTGTTCCCCCGGCTCCACCAGCGGCTCGGCGATGGTGCCGATATGCTGTTGCAGGGGAATCACCAGCCGCTTTGGCAGGGGCACCTTGCCCAGATACCTGCCTGCCGACATGGCTTTCATGTCGGGCCTGTGGATGCCGCCGTGGAAATCCCAGCTTCCGGGGTCTTTGGTAATCATCCGGCGTGGGCCTCCGGCTTTTGCAACAGATTTTCGTCTGGATAGGGCCACTTCCAACTGCTCAGGGTGGTCTTCACCGGCACCATCTCGATGCACTCCACCGGGCAGGGGGGCACACACAGCTCGCAGCCGGTGCACTGGTCGGCGATGACGGTGTGCATCTGCTTGGCCGCCCCCACGATGGCGTCCACCGGGCAGGCCTGGAGGCAGAGAGTGCAGCCGATGCACTCTTCCTCGTGAATGAAGGCCACCTTCTTGATGCCGTGGTCGCCCTCGTCCACCTCCACCGCCTTGGGCTCCTTGCCCAGCAGATCCGCGATGGCCAGCATGGTGGACTCGCCGCCGGGAACACAGAGATTGATCTCCGCCTCACCGGCGGCCACCGCCTCGGCGTAGGGACGGCATCCGGCATAGCCGCACTGGCCGCACTGGGTCTGGGGCAGCAGGGCGTCCACCTGGTCGGCGATGGGGTCGCCCTCCACCTTGAAACGGATGGCGGCGTAGCCGAGCAGTACGCCAAACAGGGCCGACAATGTGGCCAGGGTGACGACGGCGACGATCATCAGCTCGACACCAGCCCTGAGAAACCCATAAAGGCCATGGACATCAGCCCGGCGGTGATGAGGGCGATGGCGTTGCCCTTGAAGGGCTCTGGCACGTCGGCCACGTTGACCCGTTCACGGATGGCGGCGAACAGCACCAGCACCAGGGAGAAGCCGACGGCGGCGCCGAAGCCGTAGAGAGCCGACTCCACGAAGTTGTGCTTCTCCTGATTGTTGAGCAGCGCCACCCCCAGCACGGCGCAGTTGGTGGTGATCAGCGGCAGGAAGATGCCGAGCACCTGGTAGAGCAGGGGGCTGGTCTTGTGCATCACCATCTCGGTGAACTGCACCACCACGGCGATCACCAGGATGAAGGCGATGGTGCGCAGGTAGCCCAACCCCAGGGGTTGCAGCAGGTAGGCGTCCACCAGGTAACTGGTCACCGACGAGAGGGTGAGCACGAAGGTGGTGGCCAGCCCCATGCCCATGGCGGTCTCCAGCTTGCGCGACACGCCCATGAAGGGGCACAGGCCCAGGAACTTCACCAGCACGAAGTTGTTCACCAGGACGGTGCTGACCAGGATGAGGGCGTATTCCGTCATTTCCGCGGGAGTTACAGGATCAATCAACCAAGAATAAGCCACCGTCGCCGACGGCGGCAACCCGCGCATGATAAGGGAATGAAGCCGGTCGCGCCTTGTCGAAGCTCAATCAAATTCCACCTCCCCCGCTTGCGGAGGAGGGCCGGGGAAGGAGTCAGCCGTTCCCGAACCGCAGCCGGTAGAAATGGTTGGTGGCCTCCACGAAACCAGGCACGCTGCCGCAGTCGAAACGGCGTCCCTGGAAGCGCCAGGCCAGCACCCGACCGGCGCGGGCCTGTTCCCTCAAAGCGTCGGTGATCTGGACTTCGCCCCCCTTGCCCGGTGGGGTGCGGCGCAACAGCTCGAAGATGTCGGGCGTGAGGATGTAACGGCCGATGATGGCCAGGTTGCTCGGTGCTTCGTCGGGTGCCGGTTTTTCCACCATTTCGCGTACTTCGTAGAGGCCGGGCTCCACCTCGATACCGGCGATGACGCCGTATTTGTGGGTCTCTTCCGGCGCCACCTCCTCCACGGCGACGATGCTGCAATGGTGTTTTTCGAACAGCGCCGCCATCTGTTTCAGCACGCCTTCGCCTTTTTCATTGCCAATGCAGAGGTCGTCCGCCAGCACCACCCCAAAGGGCAGATCGCCAATAAGGGGCTCGCCGGTGAGAATGGCGTCCCCCAGGCCGCGCATCGCCTTCTGGCGGGTGTAGGAGAAGGTGCAGGTTTCTATCAGACGGTTGGTGTCGGCCAACAGGGTTTCCTTGTCACTCCCCGCCACCGCCCGCTCAAGCACCGGGTTGCGGTCGAAAAGGTCTTCTATCGCCTGCTTGCCCTTGCCGGTGACGATGGCAATGTCGCGCATTCCAGCCTGCAACGCCTCTTCCACCCCATACTGGATGAGCGGTTTGTTAACGATGGGCAGCATCTCCTTGGGGATGGACTTGGTGGCCGGCAGGAAACGGGTGCCGTAGCCGGCGGCGGGAAAAAGGCACTTGCGGACACTGGTCATGGATCAGATGATGATGGAAAAAAATCTTTCGCTCATTGTCGCAAATTCCAGGTAGGGTTGCCCTTTTCATCGATAAGCTGATGATCCAGTAGCCATTTTCTGGCATCCTCCGCGTCTTCCTCAAACCATCTTCTGGCAGAGCCGAAACGGAAGCTGTAGCCCCAGGCATCCATCTCGGCGAACATCTTTTTCCGGTTGTAGCCGGGCAGGCGGTCGGAGAGCAAAATCTGCAGGTAGCAGACGCCGTTCTCTTCGTCGTAGTCTCCACCGGCGTCCGTATGCAGGGCTGCCCGGCGGCTGTTGTCCATGCAGATGTAGTGGCAGGCTTCGTGGAGCGCCGAGTGAAGGGGCGTGTCGCCGCGCACGAAGAGCCGGTTGCCGATGAGGCCCGCTTCGGGATCGCCGAACCAGGAACCTGGAATGGGCTGGTCGTCGGCAACAACGACAACATCCAGGCCGTAGGGCTCAAGCAGGGGGCTGAGTTGGCGAATTCGCTCGGGGGAGCAAAAGGTCATCTCCATGGGGGCGGACCATCAGCCTGTTCGGCGCTTCAACACTGTTCCCAGGGCAGTCCCTCGAAACGCCAGCCGTTGATGGTGCTGCGCTGGTGCTGCTCGTTGAGGTCGCCTTAGAAACCCGAATCCACGTGATAGACCTCCTTCAGCCCCGCCTCCAGCAATGCCTTGCCTGCCTTGAGCGAGCGCTTGCCGCTGCGGCAGATGAGGATCACCGGCGCGCATTCCAGGGATTCGTTTTCATCACATACCACCCCTCCCAGCAGCAGTTTGCGGATATCGGCCACGAAATTGGGATTCACGTCCCAGTCGGGTTCGTCGATCCAGGGGACGTGGACCGCGCCCACCGGATGGCCGACGAAAAGAAACTCCATGCTGGAGCGAATGTCCACCAGTACCGCGCGAGGGTTCTTTCCCAGCATGAGAAAGGCTTCGCGCGGCGTCAGGTCGTGGGGGCGGAGGGCATCTTTCGACATGGATTTTCGGTACTATCGGAACATCTCCCCAGAGGATAGCACGCTGCATGAAAACCGCCGTTCTGCGCCTGTTGGTGCGTCTTCTTTCCCTGTTGCCCCTGCGCCTTTCACGCGCGCTTGCCGCCGGGGTGGGTTGGCTGCTCTATCGGCTGCCGAATCGGGAGCGTGATGCGGCGCGGGTCAATCTGAAGCTTTGTTTTCCAGATATGGGCGAGAGCGAAAGGGAACTGCTTCTACGGCGCACCTTACGGGAAACCGCCATAACCTTCCTGGAGATGCCGGCGGTGTGGCATGGCGCCACCGATAAGTGGCTGGCGCGCATTGACGGCGACCAGGTGGCGGAAGAGATGCGCGCCTTGCTGGCACAGGGCAGGGGACTGATCGTGGCCATGCCTCATTTGGGCAACTTCGAGCTCAGTTCGCCCTTTTCGGCCCGCATCGGGCGGGCCACCGGCCTCTACCGGCCACCGCGCAAGGCGGGGCTGGAGCAGGTGATAGTGGAAGGCCGAAACAGATCGGGGCAAAACCGTATGGTGCCGCCCACCCGTAAGGGGCTGAAAATTCTGACTGAAGCGCTGGCGGCGGGTGAGATGATCGGTATTCTGCCGGATCAGGTGCCCAAGGCGGCGCGTGGCGGAATGGGACGGTTCGCGCCTTTTTTCGGCGTGCCGGCCCTCACCATGACCCTGCTCAGCAAGATGGCGCGCAGAAGCGGCGCGCCGGTCTATTTTCTTGCCTTTCTGCGCCAGCCGGGAACCTTGAAATACAAGGCCGTGGGCAGGCCGGGTGATTCCGCCATCGGCGGCGAGGATCTGGACGCTTCCCTCGCCGCCCTCAACGCCGGGGTGGAGGCCATGGTGCGGTTGGCGCCCGAGCAGTATCAGTGGAGCTACCGGCGCTTCGAGCCGCAACTCGATGGTGGCAGCCCTTATTCCAGGTAGAGCAGGTTGACAGCCCCTGCCTGAATTTTACGGCACGTCCTTGTGCCGGAGGACCGGCTCACCGCTCAGGCGGCCTGGCTGTAGCTCGCCTTGGCCTCGCGTGCCTTGCGGGCCTCTTCCGGGCTGTAGGCGCGGCCCGACCAGAGCATCTCGTAGGCGATCTCCTCGTTGCCGTTCTCGCACAGCTCCAGCACCTTTCTGAACAGCGGTTGGAAGGTTTCGCTGCGGTGCGAGCGCTCGTGGTCCTCAAAAGAGCTCCAGAAAGTGACGATGAGCGCTTCGCGCCCTTTCAGCGGACTCTCCACCGCCTGGCCGATGGTGCTGCCTTCATTGGAGATATTGCCGCTGTTCAAGGCCACGAAACCACCGATGAAACCGGTATCCGAATGATAGGTCTTGACGTTTTCGCACAGGTAGGCGACCCGCTCCTGGAGATCGTCCACTGTGTATTCCGGCTTCAGGATGACGCGGTTGACCGTTACCACACCGTTCGGGGGGAAGTTTTCAATCAAAGCTGACATGGTTCTCTCTCCTCTGTTCTGTTGTTGGTTGTTTCTGGAGAGTAAGACCCATTCCGGTAGTAATAGTTTCTGCTTATAACGTTATAAAATATATTGGATTGAGTGTGGCCCCGTTACCGCAGCCAGTCCACCAAATGGTGGGAGAGGTCGTCGGCCTCGTCTTCGCAGATGGTGCGACCTGTGATCCCATTGCCCGAGGCAAGCACAGTGTCGGGATCGCCGCTCACCAGGGGATGCCAGTCGGGCAGCGGCTTGCCTTCGGCCAGCAGCCGGTAGGCGCAGGTGGCGGGAAGCCAGTAGGGATTGGCGAGTGTTTCCAGGGTGATGGGCATGCAGTCGTGAACCCGCCGCAGCCGGTTGTCGTAATCGCTGCATCTGCGGGTTTCGGTGTCCAGCAGGCGGCAGTGGACATTGGTGAAGACAATCTCCTGGGTCTCTTCGTCTTCCAGGCGGTGGAGGCAGCACTTGGCGCAGCCGTCACAGAGCGCTTCCCACTCCTCGTGGGACATCTCGGCGAGCGGTTTGTGACGCCAGAACTGGGGATCTTCAAGGGCCATGGCGCCATTCTAGCGGTTTCTTTCTGTGATGTTATGCACAAGTTGCTTGAGTAACCGAAAAACGCTAAGGGTTATGGAAATGCTTGCAGGGTTGTCTTTACAAAGTTTTTATAACATGTTGAAATAAAATGACTTATAAAAATTGCCCAATCTAACGGGGGGTACGGCGGAAAAGGGGTTTGTGGATTTTTCAGCCGATTTTTCACAAAGTTTTCCACAGGAAGTGTGGAAAATTGAGAATGGTCATGTTTGGGAATGGGGAAATTGGAACGGCTTGCCTGAAAACACCATTTGGTCCCGCAACCGTGTTGACCCGCAATCGTAAAGTGCAACGAATTATTCTGGGTGAGATTGACGGAAGTCTAAAAAATTTGAACCTTTCCCTGACGCGAGAACGTGTCGGAGGAAGGTCTGAATTGAAGGCGCCGTCGGACACGCTGGCGCAAGAGGTGGCCCGGGCCCTGGAGGCGTGGCTGGCGGGAAAAGGCACCTGGCCTACCGGTTTTCCCCTGGCGCCGGCCGCCACGCCCTTTCAACAGCGGGTGCGGGCGGCTCTGATCGCCATTGCGCCGGGTTGTCGGATGACCTATGGCGAGCTGGCCCGTTTCCTGGGCAGCAGCGCCCGGGCGGTAGGGGGCGCCTGCCGGGCCAATCCCATCCCCCTGTTGGTGCCCTGTCACCGGGTGGTTGCCGCCTGTGGAGTGGGTGGCTACGCCGGGGCCGTCGATGGGCCCCGGTTGGAATTCAAGCGTTGGTTACTGGCCCATGAGCGACGCTGAGAGGATTCAGGCTTTTCTTGACAGCCTTTGGCTGGAGCGGGGGCTTTCACGCAATTCCCTGACGGCTTATGGTTCCGATTTGCGCCATGCTGCCGCCTGGTTCAAGAAGCAGGAAAAGATCGGGCTCTGTCAGGCTGAGCACCGTCATCTGCAACGCTATCTGGCGGCGCTTGTTTCCCAGGGTGCCAGCGTGCGTACCAGTGCCCGGCGGCTAACGGCGCTGCGCCAGTTTTATGCTCATGCCACCCGGCAAGGATGGGTGCGGACTGATCCGGCCTCGGAGATCGCTTCTCCACGGCTGGGACGTCCCCTGCCGGCCACCTTGACCGAGGCGGATGTGGAGGCGTTGCTTGCGGCGCCCGATCTGGCGTCACCGGAAGGTTTTCGAGATCGCGCCATGCTGGAGCTGCTCTATGCCACCGGCCTGCGCGTCACTGAACTGGTTACCTTGCGTCCAGAACAGATCAATCTGGCCCAAGGCGTGGTGCGTGTGGTCGGCAAAGGGGGAAAGGAGCGGCTGGTGCCCCTGGGTGACGAGGCGCAGGAGTGGATAGAACGCTTTCTGCGTGGTGCGCGCGGAGAGCTGCTGGACGGGCGCCGCTGCGAGGCGCTTTTTCCCACCCGGCGGGGCAAGGGTATGACCCGCCAAGCCTTTTGGTACCGCATCCGTAAGCATGCCACGACGGCGGGAATCAACAAACATCTCTCTCCGCATACCTTACGTCACGCTTTCGCCACCCATCTGGTGAATCACGGCGCGGATCTCAGGGTGGTGCAGTTGCTGTTGGGGCATAGCGATCTCTCCACCACCCAGATCTATACCCACGTGGCGCGTGAACGACTTAAGAATCTCCATGCAAGGCACCATCCAAGAGGTTGAAACAGAGAGGAAGACCAGAAAATTTTCAATATGTGGCATGGAGCAGGAAATTGAACCGATCAACAGGTACAATTGGTTGCAGATATTAGATTAGGGAACCGCATTCATGCCGAGAAAATTACTGCTTTTGCTTCTCTTGGTGGCGCCGTTGCTGACGTTGGCCGGGGAGGCCGGTTTCACCGACCCGTCGGTTGGCCGGATTTATAACGCCCTTAAGGGAGTGCTTACCACGCTGGAGAAATCGGACATCACGCCGTCGCCCGTGCCGGGGCTTTATGAAGTGTTGGTGGGGGCTCGTCTCTACTATGTTTCCGGTGACGGCAAATATCTCATCAGCGGCAAGATGATAAACCTCAAGGATGGCAGCGATGTCACTGAAAAGAAAGTGGCCCAGGCGCGCAAGCGCATGATCGATGCCGTGGGTGAAAAGAACATGATTATCTTCGGCCCGGACAAGCCGAAGCATACGGTCACCGTCTTTACCGATGTGGATTGCGGCTATTGCCGTAAATTACACTCCCAGATCAAGGGGTATAACGCATTGGGGATCCGCATCCGCTATCTTTTCTATCCAAGGGCGGGTCTGGACAGTGATTCCGCGCGCAAGGCCGTGGCGGTCTGGTGCGCCAGTGATCGCAAGAAGGCGCTGACCGAAGCCAAACAAGGCAAGCGCATTCCATACAAAGAGTGTAAAAATCCGGTGGCCAATGATTATCTGCTGGGTAATCTGGTGGGGGTCAACGGCACGCCGGCCCTGGTGTTGGAAGATGGAGAACTGCTGACGGGTTATCTTCCGCCGGCGCGTTTGAAAACGGTATTGGATGAGAAATTCCCGCACCATAAGTAAAGAGACCGGGCTGCCCATGAGCCTCGAGGTGGCTTATGCCACTGACGTGGGTCTTGTGCGTCAAATGAATGAAGACTATGTTCGGGTGGAACCCGAACTGGGCATCGTCGCCCTGGCCGACGGCATGGGTGGGCACGACGCCGGTGAGGTGGCCTCCGAGGTGGCCGTGGAAGTGGCTGTGGAAGAGCTCTACCACGCGCAACGGTTCACCAAAATGGACGCAGCCCAGGCGCTGATGGTGGTGGGGCAGGCGGTGGAGCGGGCCAACGCTTCCGTATTCACCCTGGCCAACCAGCGGCGCGAGCTTTGGGGCATGGGCACCACCCTGGTATTGGCCATGTTCCACCAGGGAAGAATTTTTTATGCCCATGTGGGTGATTCCCGCCTCTATCTGTTCCGCGATGGCGAGCTGAGTCAGTTGACCCGGGACCACTCGCTGATTCAGACGGTGATCGACTACGGCATCTATGCCGACAGAGGCGCGGCGCGTGAGGCCGGCGTGGGGGACAACGTGCTTACCCGCAGCCTGGGCGCGCATATGCAACTGGATGTGGATGTGGACGATATGGTGGTGCATCCCGGAGACCTGTTCCTCTTTTGCAGCGATGGCCTGAGCGGGTTGATCTCGGACGAAGATATTAGCAAGCTGCTTGCAGAGGAACGTCTGTCGCTGGAGTCTCGCGTGCAGGCGCTGGTGCGAGGCGCCAAGGATGCCGGTGGCAGCGACAACATTTCAGTGGTGCTTGCGCGGCCCAAGGAATTTTAAGGAAGCTCTGATAAAAGCCTTCCATGGCTTTATCAGCGCTCGCCGCGCCGCAAAGGCGGTTTGCGGCTTGCTCCAAAATCAATGGCTTGGGGCCATTGATTTTGCCGGCACATCCATGTGCCGGAGGAAGGCTTGAATTTTTCAGATTAAGGAACCCCTGATAAAGCCATTTCTGGCTCTGCAATATCGTGAAGCTCCCACAGGAAGTCGGTTAGCGGAAAATTCCCAGAAATGCGGTTACCTCGTCATCGACTTCGTGAAGCACCGCTTCGGCGTTTTTGCTGGAAAGTTCCAGTTTCGTGAAAGCGGGCGTCTCTTCCCACTCTTCCAGGGCTTCGACGTCCATCAGATTCATGCGGAGCCTGGCCAGTTGCTTGCTGACCGTGACCAGATCTATCAATGTGGGAGTGCCATGGCGGTAGCCGTCCTTTAGATTCTGCTGATCCACGGCGAGAACGATTTCATCGGGAAATCCCCAGTTTTCAAGAATGGCGCGACCGATGCCCGGACCCCAGTATTCCAGCGCTTCCTCATCGGCAAGGTCGGGATACTTTTTGGCGTGGGAAAGCAGGTACAAGCCGCCCACGTTGTGCAGCAGGCCGGCCAGCATGGCGTTGTCCCTGACGCGCGCAAGGCCGCAGCGGTGTGCCAGGGAATAGGCGATGGCCGAGGTGGTCACCGCGCTCTGGTGCAATTCTTCCAGTTGTTGGTACCACGGTGAACGGCGGTCGGCGATGAAGAGCTGGCGGGTGGCCAGGGAAACCGCCGCGTTGCGGACCGCCGCCACGCCGAGCCGTGCGACCGCCACGTCGAGATCCGTCACTTCGACACCGGATCTGTTCATCAGAACCGAGTTGGCCATCAGCAGAATGCGCACGCAGAGATCCGGCGCGCCGGTGACGATGTTGGCCACCTCGCCCAGGGAGAGGTCAGGATCGTCCAGCGCGTTCAGAATGCGCGCGTAGGCATCCGGAAACGGCGGCAGCTCGATTTTCCCCGCCTGTAGCTGGGCAGCGAACTGTTTCAGAAAATCGAGCCGGACATCTTGTTGCTGGGTGCTCTGCTGAGCCATCTGTTGCTCCTGGCCGGTAATTCGTTCATTTCCCTTGTCGGCGGGCGTGATGAATTCTTAAATGGTGGTTTCCTGATTGTGCACTGGGAAGCGCCGATAAAAGCCTTCCATGGCTTTATCAGCGCCGCCTTGCCGCAAACGGGGTTCCAAAATCGATGGCTTGACGCTATTTAATTTGCCGTCACTTCCTTGGTGGTTGCTGGAGTTCCGCTTTTATTTTTTTCTCAACGGGGTATAATTCCGCGTTTTCCGGCGCGCGGCCCGGTGCCCGTTCCTGGCGTTTTGAACATCAGGACAGGGTTTTAACATCCATGGTTACCATTCGTCTTGCCAGGGGCGGCGCGAAAAAGCGCCCTCATTATCACATTGTGGCGGCCATCGCGG
>JALVUB010000037.1 GCA_027023915.1 Sedimenticola sp. | reverse complement strand
GCCGTTGGGTGCGCTCGATGCGGTTGGCCGCCTGCGCGGTATCTGGGATCTGGCGGCCACGCTGCCCCTCCACGCCATCCAGCCAGCGCTCGAAGCGCCACAGCCGCCACAGACGCCGGGCCGACAACCCGGCCAGCGCCACAACCAGGCCCAGGCTCCAGCCACCCAAGGCCCACCCGACCGGGACGCCCAGGGCGGCAGACAGCAGCAGAAGCTTCAACTCCCGCCGGAAGTGCTCATGCATCCCGCCGCTCCAGACAGTAGCCGGCACCGCGCCTGGTCTGTACCAGTCCCTGGGCATCGCACGGCTCCAGGGCCTTGCGCAGGCGGCGAATGGCCACGTCCACGGTACGCTCCTCACGCGTCTGGTCGCCGGCCCAGACATAGTCGAGCAACTGGCCACGGGAATAAACCCGACCTGGATGACGCATGAAAAAATGGAGCAGGCGATATTCGGTGGGCCCCAACCGCACGGGCCGTTCGTTGCACCAGACACGGCGCGACCCCGGATCGAGCACCAGGGACTCGAAACATAACCTGCCAGCCTCGTCGGCGCCGTTGGCCCGACGCAGCAGGGCGCGGATGCGGGCAATCAGCTCAGCCGGAGAGAAAGGCTTGGTGACATAGTCGTCGGCGCCCGCCTCCAGCCCCTCCACCTTCTGTTGCTCTTCCGCCAGGGCGGTAAGCATGATGACCGGCAGCCCGGCCAGCTCTGGATCACGCCGCAGACGCCGCAGCAAGGCGATGCCGGTGGTGCCCGGCAGCATCCAGTCGAGCAGCACCAGATCGGGACGGCTGCGGCCGAGCAGCCGCTCGGCCCCGGCGGCGTCAGCGGCCTCGATCATCTCCATGCCGGCACGCGAAAGAGCAAAGCGCACCAAATCGCGGATGGCGGCTTCGTCCTCCACCAGCAGGATGGTGGTCATTGATGGCGGATGTCCTCGCCCGAAACCAGATAGATGACGTGCTCGGCGATGTTCTGCACATGACGCATGATGCGTTCCAGTGCCCGCAACACCAACACAAAGGTGGCGGCCTCGGCCACCGGCTGCTGGCTGTGGAAGATGCACTCCATCAGCTCCTTGAGCTGCTCCCGCAATTTGTAGCCGGGGCCACTCTCCTCGCGCGCCAGGGCCAGGGCCTCCTGATAGTCGTAATGCTGATAGGCATCCAGGGCGGAGTCAAAGAGCACTATCAACTGTCCCACCAGCTCCCGCACTTCCTCGTCCGCAGGCCGGCCGTCACAACCGGCGAGCTGCTGCTGCTCGTGAAACAGTGCCTTGGCCACCTGGGCGGTCTCGTCGCCGATGCGTTCCAGTTCGGTAACAATGCGCGAGGTGGCCACCACGAAACGCAGATCGCTGCCCATGGGCGCCCTGCGCGCCAGGAACTGGATGACGAATTTGTCAACTTTCACCTCCTGGAGATCGATGGGACGGTCGCCCTCGATCACCTGACGCGCCTTGTCCGGATCTTCCGCCGCCAGGGCGTTCTGCAAGCGGTCCATCTGCTCCAGCACCATGGCCCCCATCTTGAGCACCCGCTTTTGCAGCTTGCGCATGTCCTTGTCCATGCGCCTGAAGATGTGATTTTCCGGTTTACTGAAAGTGGTCATGGGATGCTCCTGCTCCTCATCCTATGCGGCCGGTGATGTAGGCCTCTGTCAGCTCATGGGACGGGTTGGTGAAGATGCGGTCGGTTTTGCCTATCTCGATGAGCCGTCCCATGTGGAAATAGGCGGTGCGCTGCGACACCCGCGCCGCCTGCTGCATGGAATGGGTGACAATGACGATGGTGTAGCGCTTGCGCAACTCGTCGATCAACTCCTCGATCTTTGCGGTGGCGATGGGGTCCAGGGCCGAGGCCGGCTCGTCCATGAGGATCACCTCGGGGTTGACGGCGATGGCGCGGGCAATGCACAACCTCTGCTGCTGACCGCCGGAGAGCGCCTTGCCACTGCGCTTGAGAATATCCTTTACCTCATCCCACAAGGCCGCCTTGCGCAGCGCGTCCTCCACCCTGTCATCCATCTCGGAACGGCTGAGCTTTTCATAAAGACGCACACCGTAGGCGATGTTGTCATAGATGCTCATGGGAAAGGGCGTGGGCTTCTGGAACACCATGCCCACCCGCGCCCGCAGCCGGTTGAGATCCACCTTGCGGTCGAGAATGTCCTCTCCGTCCAGCAACACCTCGCCGGTGGCGCGATGGCCAGGATAGAGGTTGTAGATGCGGTTGAAGGTGCGCAGCAGGGTTGACTTGCCACAGCCCGAGGGTCCGATGAAGGCGGTAACCCGCCCCTCGGGAATGCGCAGATTGATGTCATGCAGCGCCTGGAAATTGCCGTAAAAGAAATCCAGGTGCCGCACCTCTATCTTGGCGCGGCGATCCCCGGCCTTGAGCGACGGCTCCTCCACCGCCCGCGCCGGCTCGGAAAGCTTCTCTTCCGTCTTTCCGCTGGTCTTGCTCATTTCTTCGCCCTCAGAAAGATTCTGGTGGTGATGTTGAGTACCAGCACCACCAGGGTGATGAGCAGGGAGCCCGCCCAGGCCAGGTCGTGCCAGTTGTCGTAGGGACCCATGGCGAAGTTGAAGATGGTCACCGGCAGGTTGCCCATGGGCTGGTTCATGTCCAAAGTGTAAAACTGGTTGTTGAGCGCGGTGAACAGCAGCGGCGCGGTTTCACCGGCAATGCGCGCCACCGCCAGCAGGA
>JALVUB010000036.1 GCA_027023915.1 Sedimenticola sp. | reverse complement strand
GTCCATCAGCAGGCGGTGGTCCTGGAAGATCACGCCCACCTGCCGCCGGAACAAGGGAAGCTGGCGGGAGGAAATGCGCGCCAGGTTATGGCCGTTGACCCGTATCTGTCCCCGGTTTGCTCTTTCCAGCAGCCCCACCAGCTTCAGCAAGGTGCTCTTTCCCGCGCCGGAATGGCCGGTGAGGAAGACCATCTCTCCCGGCTCGATACGAAAACTGACTTCATGCAGTCCGCCCCCGCTGCCGGGGTAGCTCTTGCTCACCTGGTCGAAGTGGATCATGGGTTCACTGAGCCTCGAACAGCGCGTCGACAAATGCGTGAGCTTCAAAAGGCTTAAGATCGTCTATGCCTTCGCCCACGCCGATGAAGCGGATGGGCACCTTCAGCCGCTCGGCGATGGCGAACACGATGCCACCCTTGGCGGTGCCGTCCAGCTTGGTGAGTGTGATGCCGGTGAGCGGAATTGCCTGGTTGAATTGCTCTGCCTGATTGAGCGCGTTTTGGCCGGTGGTGGCATCCACCACCAGCATCACCTCGTGGGGGGCGTCGGGATCGAGCTTTTTCATCACCCGGGCGATCTTGGCCAGCTCTTCCATCAAATTGGATTTGGTATGCAGCCGTCCGGCTGTGTCGGCGATGAGCACGTCCATGCCGCGCGCGGTGGCTGCCTGCAACGCATCGTAGATCACCGAAGCCGAGTCGGCACCGGTGTGCTGCGCGATCACTGGAATGTCGTTACGCTCCCCCCAGGTCTGTAGCTGTTCCACCGCGGCGGCGCGGAAAGTGTCGCCGGCAGCGAGTATCACCCGCTGCCCCTCCTGTTGCAACTGCTTAGCCAGCTTGCCGATGGTGGTGGTTTTGCCAGCGCCGTTGACTCCCACCATGAGAATGACCTGGGGTTTCCCCGGCGCGGGTTGCCTGACCGGCGAATGCGCCCGCTCGAGGATTTCCGTCAGCAGCGTTTTGAGCGCTTCGCTCAGCGCTTCGGGGTTTTGCAGCTCCTTGCGGTTCACCCGCTCGGTCAGCTCGTCGATGATGCGTCTGGTTGCCTCCACTCCCACATCCGCGGTGAGCAGCAGGGTTTCCAGCTCTTCCAGCAGTTCGTCATCGATCTGCTTGCGACCCAGCACCAGGTTGGCCAGCCCGTCGGTGAAGTTGGCGCGGGTCCGCGCCAGCCCCGACTTCAGCCGTTGAAACAGGCCGCGGCTTTCAGCCTTCTCCCCCGCGTCGTTCTTTTTTTTCTTCCTGCCGAAACCAAACATCTTGAACCGACAACCGGCGCTCTGAAACAATGGCGCAACAGCATACTCCATGGATTGCGGCTTAGGCCAGCGGAGGAGGTACCTGAGTCGCGTCCCTTTATGGCTTCCAATAACAGCATTCGTATTATCGGCGGTCGCTTTCGCGGTCGGCGGCTGCGCTTTCCGGCGGTGAAGGGGCTGCGCCCCACGCCCGACCGGTTGCGTGAAACCCTCTTCAACTGGCTTCAGGGTGAACTGGCGGGCGCGCGTTGTCTCGACCTTTTTGCCGGCAGCGGCGCCCTGGGGCTGGAAGCGTTGTCCCGGGGCGCCCGGTTCGTCCGTTTCGTGGACGCCACCGGATCGGTAACGCGACAGTTGAAGAACAACCTGGAGTTGCTGGAATTGAACGGGCGGGCGGAGGTGATGAAAACCGACGCGCGGCGCGCGATCAACACCCCGCCGGATCAGCCTTTCGATATCGTTTTTCTTGACCCCCCCTATGCCCTGAAGCTGCTGCCCGCCATTTGCGAACAGCTGGAGTTCCACGGCTGGTTGTCGCCTGGAGCCTGGATCTATCTGGAGCAGGAGAGTCACCAACCCTGGTTCGAACTGCCCGCCGGCTGGGCGGTTTACCGCGAGGCCCGCGCCGGACACGCCGCCTGCCGGCTGGCCCGCCGTGTTACCATGCCCGACACCATGGTAACTGACGATACGCAATGATTACCGCGGTCTATCCCGGTACATTCGATCCCATCACCAACGGCCACGCAGATCTGGTGGCCCGTGCCGCTCGTCTTTTCGAAGAAGTGATCGTGGCGGTGGCCCGGGATACGGCCAAGGAGACCTTTTGCGAGATCGACGAGCGGGTGGCACTGGCGCGCGAGGTGCTTGCCGGTTTCGATAATGTGGAGGTTGTTTCCTTCAGCGGCCTGCTGGTGGAGTTCTGCCGGAAACGCGGCGCGCAGGTGGTTATCCGGGGGTTGCGGGCGGTTTCCGATTTCGAATATGAGTTTCAGCTTGCCAGCATGAACCGGCGCCTGGCGCCCGAGATTGAGACTCTTTTCCTCACCCCCGCTGAACAGTATGCTTTCATATCCTCCTCGCTGGTGCGGGAAATAGCGCGACTGGGAGGAGATGTGGCAGAATTCGTTCATCCCGCGGTGCAGAAGGCATTGGCGGACAGGTTTCACTGAAATTTTGCGGAGTACCGACCCATGGCGATGAAGATTACCGATGAATGCATCAACTGTGATGTATGTGAGCCCGAGTGCCCCAATGGCGCCATCTATATGGGTGAGGAAATTTACGAGATCGACCCCAATCTCTGCACCGAATGTGTGGGACACTACGACGAGCCCCAGTGCGTGGAGGTCTGCCCGGTGGACTGCATCATCGTCGATCCCGACCACCAGGAGACCAAGGAAGAGCTGATGGAAAAATACGAGCGGGTTACCGCCGAGAAGGGTTGACACAGCCTTACAA
>JALVUB010000035.1 GCA_027023915.1 Sedimenticola sp. | reverse complement strand
GTCGGGCTTCAGCCCGACACCTCCCCGCTCAGTTGTAGGAGGCGCGTCCCCGCGCCGAACAAGAAAGATATTTTGCCATCGCGGGTTCGCGGCGGGGACGCCGCTCCTACGTGATGGCTTGCCATGATCCAACGTGAATCCGGCGTTCAGGGCCGTTGCGGAAAAGAAGACTGTTCCAGCCAGTTTTCCGTTCTCAGCCCGGGAACCCGGGAAAACTCGCCGGTGTTGGCGGTGGCCACCGCCAGGTCGAGCGCAAGGGCGTGGGCCGCGATGAGCAGGTGGTTCGGGCCGATGGGGGTGCCCCGACGGGCCAGATGGTCGCGCAGCGCGGCATACTCCCGGTCAACCGGCGGTTCGAGAGGCAGGATCTCCAGGGCGGATAGCAGCAGATCGACCCGCTCCGCAAGCCGTTTCGAGCCCGACTTGGCCGCACCGTAACGAAGCTCTGCCGCCACCACGACGCTGGTGCAAACCTTTTCCTCTCCCACCTCCGCGATCCGATCAGCCACCACGCCCTGCGGGTGGCGAACCAGGTCGGAAAGGATGTTGGTGTCCAGCAACCAGGCGGGCGAAGCCATCACAAGGGCACGTCGTCAGGCGGCGGCAGATCCTCGTCCACGTCGGGAAAAGGCGCCTCGAGGGGATCAAGTCCGGCCAGCAGCTCTAGCAGCTTGCCCTTGCGCACCGGTTCCACGATCAGCCGTCCGCCTTCCTTGCGGATGATCGCTTCCTCTCCCTCCAGCTCGAACTCGCGGGGGATGCGAAGCGCCTGATTGCGGCCGTTGCGGAACAGGCGGACGTGGCGTTCTGGCGTAACCATGAACAATAGCCTATGCCACGACATATGCCGTGTCAAGTTGGTTTTAGTAGTGTTATTTTTGCAACACACGACCCCGCCCGTGATTTTTTTGCAAAAAAGTGTTGCCTTGTGACAAAAAAACCACTACTATCCCGGTCGCTTGGACAGCAAACCTTTAATCCAACTCAACTCAGGAGTAACTCAATGAAGAAAAAGCTTCTCACTCTGGCAGTGGCGGCAGCCCTGCCCATGGCCACCCAGGCGGCCAATGCCGAAGTGACCATCTACGGCAAGATTCATGCGTCCATTGATTATATGAGCGCGGATAAGAATAGTGTTACTACTACGACCGCTCCTTCTACCTCTACCGTTACCGTTCCCGCTGGGGCTGGAGGAACCTATCCGGTAGTGACGACCCCTGGTGCCACTACTACTGTTACCGCTGCCGGAACCAATGGTAGCCAGTGGGCAGTCAACAGCCGTGCAACTCGGCTGGGCTTCAAGGGCTCCGAGGATCTGGGCAATGGCATGAAGATGATCTGGAAGATCGAGACTCAAGCCAATATCGCCCATCCCGGCACGAACGGATTCACTTTCCGCAACACTTATATTGGGCTGGCAGGCAACTGGGGCGCCTTCCTCTATGGCCGCCACGACACCCCGGTGAAGATTTCCACCGGCAAGTTGGATATCTTTGCCGACACCGTCGCTGACTACAACCTGCAAGGCAGCGGTATCGGGACTGGAGGCTTGGTTGATATCCGCGCCAATGACGCTATTGCTTATGTTTCTCCCACCTTTAATGGCCTGACCCTGATTGGCGCCATCGTGCCTGACGGTAACGCCAGAACCAACCGTCCCTTTGGCCTTGGGGCCGAGCCAGCAGGGGAAGTTGGGGATTTTGCCGGTGCGTATTCTCTGGCTGCTATGTACTCAAATGGCGGCCTGTTCTTGGCTGCTGGCTACGAAAGGTTGGATAAGCTCCTTGGCATAATGAACACTACAGCCACGGGTACCACGACGATTAACGCGAAACATTGGCGCATCGGTGCCGGTTATGACTTCAACAATTTCCACATCGGCGGTGTGTACCAACAAGCGGATGCTGCGTTGTCGGCAAACTTGCGTCATCAAAACGCGAATAAGACTAACGATTACAAAACCTTCACCATTAACGGCTCCTATACCTTTGGCAACAATGTCGTGAAGGCCATGTGGTTGAACACCAAGTTTGACGACGGCGTGCTGGTCTATGATCCAGCCGCTGCCACAAACACGTATAAGACCAGCTTCAACACTTGGGCCATCGGCCTGGATCACAACTTCTCCAAGCGGAGCAAGGTTTATGTGATCTATGCTCACAGCGACATGGCGCTCAATGGCAGCAATTACAACTCGCTTACTAACTATGCGGCAGCGGCTGTCCCCGGAACGACCATTATGACCGGGGCTGCCCGCAAGCAAGGTGTATTCTCCCTGGGCATGGTTCACAACTTCTGATTGAGGTTGAAGCCATCGCCCGGCATCTTCTGGATGCGGGAGTCCAAGGGGAGCGCTTCGGCGCTCCCTTTTTTCTTTGGAGGAGAAAGGGGGTCAGAGGAGAAAGGGGGTCAGGTCTTGTGTTTTGCGTTCCGTCATTTTTCGTTTACAGTTGCTGACGACGGAAAAAAGGCGGTTCGCCTCTTGCTTTGGTATCATCTATAATACCTTTATGGGTGCGACACGGATAGTCATCGACACCAATATCCTGGTAGCGGCGCTTCGTTCAAAAAGAGGCAGCGCTCACAAGCTGCTTTCGCTTTTGCCGGAAGATCGGTTTGTTCCCTGCCTTTCCGTGCCGCTGTTCCTCGAATATGAGTCGGTGGCAAAACGGGAGGGCATGTTGAGCGGCCTGGCTGCCGCTGACATTGACGCAATCCTGGATTATGTGCTGAGCAAATCCAGCATAAGGAAGATTTTCTATTTGTGGCGGCCGTTTCTGAAAGACCCGAAGGACGACATGGTGCTGGAAGTGGCCGTGGAATCCGGTAGCGAGTTCATTGTCACCTTCAACAAAAGAGATTTTGATGGCATCGAGCAATTTGGTATCGATGTCCTCACTCCACGAGAACTACTGATCCAAAAAGGCATGCTGAAATGAGTACCTTGAGCTTGAGACTACCCGATTCGCTGCATGATCAGATTCGCGCCCTGGCGAAAAGGGAAGGCATCTCCATCAACCAGTTCATCTCTTCCGCCGCGGCGGAGAAGCTTTCGGCATTGCTTACCGAAGAGTACCTTCGAGAACGAGCCAAAAAGGGGAATGAACGTCTTTTCCTCGAAGCCTTGTCAAAAGTGCCCGACGTAGAGCCGGCGGAAGAAGATCGGCTGGAATGAGAAAAGGGGAAAAGGGGGAAAAGGGAACGGACCCCTTTTCACCCACCAGCAAAAATGTTCCTCGAAACGTCCATGCGTTTGTGGAGCACGCGAGTGATGAGGATCTGGCCGGAATCGGCGCATGTGGCTGCTGGTCGGAAATTTTCGATAGCCCGGCTTGATGTAATCACAGCTTCTACCGAGCCCGGGATTGTCGGCCAACCGATGAAAGGCCTCATCGAGCTGGGCCAGGTATCTGTTTCGTTGCTCGATGCCCCACCGTTGCTGCGAGAACCTCGCAATCTCCACCAAATCCTTTTTGGCTGAGTTGGTGAGCTGAAAGCGGGACAAGGCTCAATGGGAGGCGTCGTTCAGCTCGTCAATGAGCCCATCCAGGGTATAGTTGGCGATCCCGCTTTTTTCGCCTTCTTCCAGCAGCGCGCGAAGAGTGGCGAGCTTGGCTTCTTCCTCTTCCAGGAGGCGAAGCGCGGCACGAATGACCTCGCTCGCGGATGCATACCGCCCGGATTTGAGCTGGTTATCGATAAAGCGCTCAAAATGAGGGCCAAGAGTGACGCTGGTGTTCCTTGCCATTTCGTAAATGTGGACGGATACCAATTATTGGTATTGTAGCATAGTCAGCAGTCAGGGGGTCAGGTCTTGTCTATTGCATGAAACCCCAACCCCCTTGCTTTCTCACCCTGTTTTCGTTTTACTTCGACCATGGCCAGGCCACTAAGGATAGAGTTTCCTGGCGCGTTGTATCACATCACCTCGCGCGGGGATCGAAGGGAAGCGATCTATAACGATGACCATGATCGCCGGTTGTTCATGGGCATCTTGGGGGAGACGTGCGAGCGTTACAACTGGTCTGTCTACGCCTGGTGTCTCATGACCAACCGCTACCACCTGTTGGTGGAGACACCTGATGCCAACCTTTCCAGGGGCATGCGCCATTTGAACGGCGTTTATACCCAGTGTTTCAATCGCAAACATCGGCAGGTGGGGCATGTCTTTCAGGGACGCTACAAAGCCATCCTGGTTGAAAAGGAAGCTTATTTGCTGGAGCTAAGCCGCTACGTCGTGCTGAATCCGGTGAGGGCAAAAATGGTGGCGTGTGTCGGGGACTGGCCGTGGAGCAGTTATCTGGATACGGTCGGTTTCCGTTCCCACCCGGAGTGGTTCGACCGCGAATGGCTTTTGTCCAATTTCCATCCGCAGGAAGAGGCTGCCGTGGAACGCTACGTGAAGTTCGTTTCAGATGGTGTCCGCAAGCCGTCACCTTGGCATGCCCTCAAAAGCCAGATCTTTCTCGGTTCCGACCAGTTTGTCGAAAAGGTGCAGTCGCCCACTCAGGACAGGCGGCTGCGCGAAGTGCCCATGGCACAGCAACGGCCGGAACCAAAACCGCTTTCCGAATATCAGGCCATGGCCTCGCACCGAAACGAGGCCATCGTTGCGGCCTACCTGAGCGGCGGCTACACCCTGCGGCAGATCGGGGAACATTTTTCGCTTCACTATTCCACGGTGAGCCGAATCATTCGGAAGCAGATGCAAAAGTAAAGACCTGACCCCGTGACCGTGACTCCGTGACCGACCCCGTGACCACAAGCCACTGATTTTGGAGCAAGCCGCAAACCGCGTTTATGGCGCGGCGAGCACTGATAAAGCCATGGAAGGCTTTTATCAGCGCTTCCTGAACGGGCCGATGGGGGAAGAGAGCAATGAATGGTTGGAGGGGATCAGGTCTTGCCTTTTGCGTTCTTTTTTTCATGCGCGCCATGGCGCGGATGTGTATTTGTATCCCTTTCGAATCAGAAAAGCCAGTTGTCCCCTTCATTGGACGAGGATGGGCTCTTTGGCAAAAAGGCAAAGCCTGGCGCGCTGCAACCTGCCGGTTCGGTATCGTCCACGGTTTTCCAATCGATAAGCCGGATCACGAAATCCCCAAGGGGATGGGCGCTGTGTCCTTTCAACGGCAGATAAGGCGCCTTGTCGCCAATCCAGAAGGTGACCACGTGTCCCGCCTTGCCCCCCTCATCCAATTCGGTCATCTCGATGCGTCGCGCCAGGCTTGTGGTGCTGTCAACCGTTATCCTTTCGCGGCGAATGAACCTGAGCTGGTAGCGTACCAGTTCATCATCGACGGCGACCGGAAAATCTCGCCGGTCGCCCGGTTTCCATTCTAATTGCCGCAACAAAAGGAATAGGGACAGACGGTCCAATACCGTCTGTCGTGGCAGTGGAAATGTTTCCCTGACAGGCAGATCCAGCGCTTTTCCTTGTTCCAACGACCGTAGCAGGGATTTCGTATCGGACAGTCGTGTGATCGCTGCATGCAAGGTCGTGGCGTAAAAGTGGTCCAGCTTTCGTTGCAATCGTTTTATTTGATGTTTTTCCCAATGGAGCCACAGCAGCTGTTCTTCCAACTCATCGGCCGACTGATTTTCGATACCATAGATCAAGGTTCTGCGGGGTTGTTCCTGCCGGGTGGCAAAAAGGGTTTTGGCGCACAGTCGAAACGGGTAAAGGTTTTCAACCACGCCATAGGGGGCGCTGGTAACGGTCAACTGGGCCGCGCGCCGACCATGCGAATCTATTTTGCCAACCCACAATCGAACGTCGGCGATGCGCACGGTTTGCATTGCCGAGAAGAGTCCCCGGTAGCCGGCCTCGAAATGAAACATCTCTCCGGCATGCAACGAAGGGAGCAGAAAACTCCACAGCAGCAATGCCGCTGCCGGCAGAAAGAGGGTGGATTTTGTTTTTTCCATTATTGAAGTTTTATTGCCCTCTCCCGGAGGGAGAGGGGTGATAAGTAAGTCAGGGGATGATAGTGCGGGGGCCTTCGGGGGTGCCGAGAATGAGAACGTCGGCGGGGCGGTGGCCGAAGATGCCAACGGTGACGACGCCGGCGATCTGATTGAGTTCGGTCTCCAGCTTGACCGGCTCGGTGATCTCCAGATTATGCACATCGAGAATGACGTTGCCATTGTCGGTAATGAAGCCCTCCCGCCAAACGGGATCACCCCCAAGTTTTACAAGCTGTCTTGCCACATAGCTGCGCGCCATGGGAATCACCTCAATTGGCAGGGGAAACTTGCCCAGCACGTCAACCAACTTGGACTCGTCGGCGATACATACAAATTTTTTGCTCGCGGCGGCGATTATCTTCTCTCTCGTGAGCGCGCCGCCACCCCCCTTGATAAGGTGGAGGTAGTGGTTGGACTCGTCGGCGCCATCCACATAAATTTCCAGATCGCCCACAGCGTTGAGATCGAATACCGGGATACCGATCTTTTTCAGCCGCTCGGTGGAGGCCTCGGAGCTGGAGACAGCGCCCTCGTAGCGTCCCTTTACATCGGCCAGCAGCTCGATGAAGTGGTTGACGGTGGAGCCGGTTCCGATGCCCAGCACCCCTCCTTCGGGCAGATATTCCAGCGCGGCCTCGGCCGCCTGGCGCTTGAGTTGTTCCGCGTTCATGTCTTGTATCTCCCTACAACTTGAAAATTATCTTGCCAATGATAACAGGCTAAAATAACAGGATGTTCCATCCGGTTCACTATCAGGTCCTCGTGGTCGGCGGCGGCCATGCCGGCACCGAGGCGGCGCTGGCGGCGGCACGCATGGGCGCGCGCACCCTGCTGCTCACCCACAACATCGACACCCTGGGCGCCATGAGCTGCAACCCCGCCATCGGCGGCATCGGCAAGGGCCACCTGGTGAAGGAGATCGACGCCCTGGGCGGCCTCATGGCCCACGCCGCCGACCGCGCCGGCATCCAGTTCCGCATCCTCAACGCGCGCAAAGGGCCGGCGGTGCGCGCCACCCGCGCCCAGGCCGACCGCCAGCTCTACAAGGCGGCGGTGCGCCACGCCCTCGAGAACCAGCCCAACCTCGATCTCTTCCAGCAGGCGGTGGACGACCTGCTGGTGGAGGGCGACCGGGTGGTGGGGGTGGTTACCGCCATGGGGCTGAAGTTCCGCGCCGAGGCGGTGGTGCTCACCGTGGGCACCTTCCTCGGCGGGCGCATCCACATCGGCCTGGAGAACTACGAGGGGGGGCGCGCCGGCGACCCCCCCGCCAACGCCCTGGCGCGGCGGCTGCGCGAGCTGCCCTTCCGCGTGGAGCGGCTCAAGACCGGCACCCCGCCCCGCATCGACAAGCGCAGCGTGGACTTCTCCCGCCTGGAGGAGCAGCCGGGCGACCGGCCGACGCCGGTCTTCTCCTACCTGGGGCGGCCCGAGGAGCACCCCGGGCAGGTGAGCTGCCACATCACCCGCACCACCGGGCGCACCCACGAGATCATCCGCGCCGGACTGTCGCGCTCGCCCCTCTATGCCGGCGTCATCGAGGGGGTGGGGCCGCGCTACTGTCCCTCCATCGAGGACAAGGTGGTGCGCTTCGCCGACCGCGATTCCCACCAGGTCTTCATCGAGCCGGAGGGGCTCACCAGCAACGAGCTCTACCCCAACGGCATCTCCACCTCCCTGCCCTTCGACGTGCAGTGGGAACTGGTGCGCTCCATGCCCGGCTTCGAGAACGCCCGCATCACCCGTCCCGGCTACGCCATCGAGTACGACTTCTTCGATCCGCGCGACCTGCGCCCCTCGCTGGAGACCAGGCACCTCGAAAACCTCTTCTTCGCCGGCCAGATCAACGGCACCACCGGCTACGAGGAGGCCGCCGCCCAGGGGCTGCTGGCCGGCTGCAACGCGGTGCTGAAGGTGTGCGGCGAGGCCCCCTGGTGCCCGCGCCGCGACCAGGCCTACCTCGGCGTGCTGGTGGACGACCTGGTGACCCGCGGCACCGCCGAGCCCTACCGCATGTTCACCTCCCGCGCCGAGCACCGCCTTCTGCTGCGCGAGGACAACGCCGACCTGCGCCTCACCGAGAAGGGGCGCAAGCTGGGGCTGGTGGACGACACCCGCTGGCGCGCCTTCTGTGAGAAGCGCGAGGCCATCGAGCGCGAGCAGGCGCGGCTGCGGACGCTGGTGATCCGTCCCGGCCAACTGCCGGAAGAAGAGGAGCAGCGGGTGCTGGGCGACCGCCTGCGGCGCGAGACCCGCGCCAGCGAACTGCTCACCCGGCCCCAGGTGAGCTATGCGGCGCTGGTCTCCCTGCCGGGCGTCGGCCCCGGCGTGGCCGACCCCAAGGTGGCCGAGCAGGTGGAGATCCAGGCCAAGTACGCCGGCTACATCGAGCGCCAGCGCGACGAGGTGGAGAAGGCGCGCCAGGCCGAGGCGGTGGCCCTGCCCGAGGAGCTGGACTACGACCAGGTGAAAGGCTTGTCCGCCGAGGTGCGCGAGAAACTCGCCCGCGTCCGCCCCGCCACCCTGGGCCAGGCGGCGCGCATCCCCGGCGTCACCCCGGCGGCGGTGTCGCTGCTGCTGGTGCACCTCAAGCGCAGGAAAAGCGCGTGAGTGCAGCTCGCCTCTTCCACCGTAGGTCGGGCTTCAGCCCGACACCAATCCATGCCTGAGCTCGACTCCATCCGCCGCGTCCTGATCATCAAGCTGCGCCACCATGGCGATGTGCTCCTCACCTCGCCGCTCTTCACCGTGCTGGCCAACCACCTCCCGGGGGTGCGGGCCGACGCCCTGGTCTACGACGACACCGCCCCCCTGCTGGAAGGCCATCCCCACGTCCACCGCATCCACCGGGTGGGACGGCAGTGGCGCAAATTGCCGTGGCGGGCGCGCTGGCAACAGGAGCGGGCGCTGCTGGCCGACCTGCGCCAAGTGGGCTACGACCTGGTGATCCACCTCACCGAGCACTGGCGCGGCGCCCGCCTGGCGCGGGCCCTCAGGCCCCGGCTGGCGGTGACCCCCGCCTGGCCCAGGCGTGCCGGTTCCCGCCTCTGGCAAGGCAGTTTCACCCACCACTATCCCCAGCCGGCCCGCCTGCGCCACACGGTGGAGAAACACCTCGACGCCCTGCGCTGCCTCGGCATCCACCCCACGCCCGACGAACGCAAGCTGGTGCTGGTGCCCGGCCGGGAGGCCGAGGAAGAGGCCTCCCGGCTGCTGGCCGGGGCAGGCCTCGGCGAGCGCCCCTTCGTCCTCTTCCATCCCACCTCGCGCTGGCTCTTCAAGTGCTGGAACATCGCCCAGTGCAGCCGCTTCATCCAGGCGCTGCAGCAGCGGGAGATCCCCGTGGTGGTCACCGCCGCGCCCGAGAAGGCCGAGCTGGAGCGGGTGGAACAGATCCTGGCCCCCCTGGAGCGGCCGGTGGTGGACCTCTCCGGCCGGCTCGGTGTGAAGAGCCTGGCGGCCCTCACCGCCCGCGCGGGCTGTTTCGTCGGCATGGACTCGCTTCCCATGCACATCGCCGCCGCCATGGGCACCCCCACGGTGGCCCTCTTCGGGCCCAGCGGCGACGCCGAGTGGGGCCCGTGGCAGGTTCCCTGCCGGGTGCTCACCCATCCTGTTCCCTGCCGGCCCTGCGGCATGGACGGCTGCGCCGGCGGCAAGGTGAGCGACTGCCTGGAAAGGATCGAGGCCGAGGCGGTGCTGACCGCCGTGCAGGAGCTCATGGGCGGATGACCCTGCGTCTCGCCCTGGTGCGCCAGCGCTACCGCCCCGACGGCGGCGCCGAGCGCTTCGTCAGCCGGGTGATCGACGCTCTGGGCGACGAGACCGTGGAGCTGACCGTCATCGCCCGCAGTTGGCAGGAAGACGGGCGCGCCTGGCTGTTGCGCTGCAACCCGTTCTATATCGGCCGCCTGTGGCGCGACCGTAGCTTCGCCCGCTGCGCCTGCCGCGCCGCCGCCCGCGGCGGCTTCGACCTGGTGCAGTCCCACGAGCGCATCCCCTGCGCCCAGGTGTACCGCGCGGGCGACGGGGTCCATGCCGTCTGGCTGGAACAGCGCGCGCGGGTGCTGCCGGCCTGGCGCGCCGCCGCCATGCGCGCCAACCCCTACCACCGCTATCTTCTGCGCACCGAACGCGCGCTTTTCCAGTCGCCCGGCCTGCGCGCGGTGATCTGCAATTCACGCATGGTGAAGGAAGAGATCCTGGCCCGCTTCACCACCGATCCCGCCCGCGTCCACGTGATCTACAACGGGGTGGACACCGACCGCTTCCATCCCCGATTGCGCGGCGGGCGCGACGCCTTTCGCGATGCCCACGGCCTGCCGAAAGGGCGACCTCTGTTGCTCTTCGTCGGCTCCGGCTTCGAGCGCAAGGGGCTGGCCGCCGCCCTGAAGGCCCTGGCGCGAAGCGGCAGCGCCGCCCACCTGGCGGTCGTCGGCAACGACAAGCACCTGGCGCGCTACCGGCGGCTGGCTCGACGGCTGGCGCTGGACGGCCGGGTCCACTTTCTTGGCACCCTGGAGGAGGTGGCGCCCGCCTATGGCGCCGCCGACGCCCTGATCCTGCCCACCCTCTACGATCCCTTCCCCAACGCCACCCTGGAAGCCATGGCCAGCGGCCTGCCGGTGATCGTCAGCCGCCAGGCCGGCACCCGCGAGATCATCGAAGAGGGCCGCAACGGCTTCACCTGCGACGCCCTCGACATCGACCGGCTGGCCCGGGCCATCGAAGCGCTGTCGGACCCGCTCCGCGCCCGGACCATGGGCGAGGCGGCCCGCGCCACCGTAGAACCTTTTACTTTGGAGGCGATGCAGCGGGCGTTACGCGAACTCTATCGACGGCTTCTGGAAGAGATGGACGCCTCTCATTCCCGACGCTAGACTTGACGACATCTCCTCATGAGAAAGCTGGCCGAAAAGGAGCAAGTCATGCCGTTGGCCGTCAAGGACAACCGGCGCCACACCTACGGTGAGTATCTGACCTGGCCGGAGTGGCCGCTGGGTGAACGCTACGAATTGATCGACGGCGTTGCCTATGCCATGACGCCCGCCCCCTCCCGCTCTCATCAACGGCTGCTGGGAGAACTGTTCCGCGAGATCGCCCAGGCCCTGGAACAGAGCGGCTGCGAAGTGAACATCGCCCCTTTCGATGTGCGCCTCCCCGACCATGACGAAGCGGACGAAGCCATCGTCAACGTGGTGCAGCCGGACCTGGTGGTGGTGTGCGATCCCGCCAAGCTCGATGAGCGGGGTTGCCGGGGCGCCCCTGACTGGATCGTCGAGGTGCTCTCCCCCAGCACCGCCGCCCACGACCAGATCCGAAAACTGGCCCTCTACGAGCGGCACGGGGTGAAGGAATACTGGCTGGCCCATCCCACCGACCGGGTGGTCACCGTCTACCGCCTGGAGGAAGGCCGCTATGGCCGTCCCGAGATCCACGAAATGAACGGTCGCGTCACCGCCCGTTGTTGCGGCGTGGAGGTGGATTGGGATCGGGTGGTGGCTGGGCTGGAGCCTCGCCAGTAACCCGCGCATAAATATTCAGGATGCGCGTCACCATCGCCTCGGTGGTGCAACACTCGAGGGCAGAGGCGCGCGCCCACTGGCGAAGCCGTTGACGCAAGGCGTCGTCGGTCACGACCTGCTCCATCGCCTGGCGCAGGGCCTCCGCGTCGCCGGCGGGCACCAGCAGCATGTTTTCCTCCTGGAGGAGATCGGCGGTGCTGCCGGCGTCGGTGGCCACCACCGGCAGCCCCATCAGCAGCCCCTGCATCACCGATTGCGGCACCCCCTCCTTGCTGTCCGAAGAGAGCACCAGCAGATCGAGGGCCGCGAGGAAACGGGCCGG
>JALVUB010000034.1 GCA_027023915.1 Sedimenticola sp. | reverse complement strand
CGGTAACGGTCGCCCTCCGCCTGCTTCAGCATCTCCGCCACCAGGTGCGCCACCGTCGCCCGGTAATCCATCGCCGCGGGCGCCGGCGCCGCCGGCTGCGGCACCTCGAACAGATCCAGGGTCAGGGGGTCGCGCCTGCTCATGTCTATGCCGCCGCCCCCCGCTCGACATTGCGCTCTTCGTTATTGCGGGTTACTGTCTTGGCAGTAGCGTTTTTGCGAGGGCGCCCCATCTGCCGGTTCGGCAGGCCGTCGGCGTCGTAGCGTTCAGGGAACAGCTCCTGCGGCTTGAGCCCCACCGCATCCGCAATGATCTTTTCCATGCGCGGATACGGGATGTCGAAGGCGCGATACAGCGTCTGCTTCTTAACCCCGACCTCGCGGGCCACGGCGGCGAGAGAGCGCCCCTGAATCGAAACCTGATAGATCACCCAGGCACGACGCTTGCGGGGGTCTCTCAAAAGGGCGCGGGTTGCTCTGTCTATCGTGCTCATGGGCGTAAACATAGCGCGAAAATTCACGCGATGCAAGAGAAAAAAATAGCGTCCGTTTCTTTTTTCTCTCACCCAACAGTACTGTGCTTTAAAAAGGCGTTAAAAAACAATGAGTAATGCAAAATCTGGCATGCCTAGGAAGAAACGGATGTTACGTCCAATTCTTAATGAGGGAATCGGACGCTTCCCGGAGCGCCTCAAAAAAATCATGTCTGGAAAGAGTGCGCGTGAATTTGCTCGCGAAATCGGCTTCTCCGATGCCGCGATACGAGATTATTTGCGCGGTGTGAGTTACCCGTCTTTGGATCGTCTCGATGCAATTGCGGCGGCAGCAAAGGTGTCTGCTGCTTGGCTCGCCACTGGAAAAGGCCCCATGCGGCCAGGAGAAGGAAACCATTCTGAAAGGGAAGCGAATGGAAAAATTCCGCCAGAACTGGCGGAAATGATCGTTAAATCAATGATTAAGAACGAGCTGATCAAGAAAGACGGGGGGCTCCCAATCCGCTATTTCGTCCGCGTGTACAACCAAATTGCCAACAAAGACGCCACCCCGGAAGCGGTCGATGTCGCCGCGCGCCAGCTCCACGTCGAGATACTCCGCCAGCATCTCGCCCATACCCAGGCTGTCCTGGATCAGCCCAACCTGGACGAAAAATACCGACAAACGCTCGAATCCATGCGCGAATTCCTGACCGCCAAAATCGCGGAATTAGAAGGGGAACAGCCTGTTGCAGATCATTCGTTCGAGCCCGGCTTTTTCTGAAAATCCATCTGACACCGCACTTTCCGAAATCACCGCCCTAAAATCACCGTAAGCCCCTGTTAAATCAAGCCTATCCCACCTTTTCCAACCAAATCCCACCTAGTCCCACTTATCGCATATCATCTGGTAATTCACATTTCGTTACAAACAAAAAGAGCCCCGTTTTCGCGGGGCTCAACCGCCTTCCGCGGCGTGTTTTTTCTAGGCAGCGCGGGTCTTGAGGGTGGCCGACTCTTTCTTGCCATGGCAATGGTCAGACTCCTTGTCCTTGCCGCGGGCCACCAGGTCGGCCAGGGTGATGTCGGTGAGGAACTCGTAGATCTGACGGCTCAGATCATCCCACAGGCTGTGGGTGAGGCAGCGCTGGCCGCCACGGCAATCCTCCTTGCCCCGGCAGCGGGTGAACTCCACCCACTCGTCCACGGCGCAGATGATGTCGGCGATGGAGATCTCGTCGGCGGGACGGCCCAGGTAATAGCCGCCGCCCGGCCCGCGCACGCCGCGCACCAGCTTGCGTGCACGCAGGGCGGCGAACAACTGTTCCAGGTAAGAGAGGGAGATGCCCTGGTTCTCGGAAATCTCCGAAAGGGTCACCGGGCCGTCCTGACCGTTGAGGGCCAGGTCCAGCATGGCGGTCACCGCATAGCGGCCTTTGGTCGAAAGTCTCATGCTCTTCACTCCTCCTCGATTCTTGGCGAGGATTTATTACTTAGTAATTTACTCGGGAATAGAGCCTACCATTAACCCTCCATTTCAGTCAACAATTCCGGCGAAGGATCGAAACGATGACCCTGGTGGCGGCAGTAGGCAAGCCATTTGGAGAGAAAGAGCTGGACTTTCCAGCGGTTGCGCAGACTGGGGTGCTGATAGCCCGCAATGAGCGGCAGGGCGCTCTGGCGCAGATCGATCACTTCCACCTGGGCGGCGTCGTGATAAAGGCGCAGAACGGCATCGGGATCGGGCATCTGCCCTTCATGGTGGGAGAAATAGTAGGTGAGATGGATCACCGTGGTGTAGGGGGTCTGCTCCAACACCTCCAGATAGAGATCCATCTGCCCTGGCCGGCTCGATTTCATCAGCCCCCGCGCCGACGCCAGTCCGGGCGCCAGCGCCATGAGCTGCCAGTAGTTCTCCTCGCACAGGTCGAGCAGCCGCCCCACGGTGGGCGCGCTGTCAAGAAGGGTGTGAAGCTGGGACAGCCAGGGAAAACGCATCACCTTGCCCGTCAACGAAAAACGGGGGCGTCTGGCCCCCGGCTTTCTCCAATCAAGTGAAACGATTGTCTCAGCCTTGGCCGTCCCCTACCTCTGACTGATTTTCGGCCAACTGCCTGCGCACGTCATCCATATCCAGTTCCTGTGCCTGCTGCAGAAGCTGGCGGAAGGCGCTTTCGGGCAGGGCGCCAGCCTCGGCGTAGATGATGATCTGGTCACGGAAGATCATCAGGGTGGGAATCGAGCGGATCTGGAAGTGCATGGCCAGCTCCTGCTCCTCTTCCGTGTTCACCTTGGCGAAGACGATGTCGGGAAAGTCCTCGGAGACCTTCTCGTAGGTGGGCGCAAAGCTCTTGCAGGGGCCGCACCAGGGTGCCCAGAAGTCGATGATGACAAAGGCGTTGTTGTTGACGGTCTCTTCGAAGTTTTCTTTGGTCAGTTCGGTAACGGCCACGCGGATCTCCGGGATAAATAAAGGTTGGGCAATTGCAGTATAGCAAAAACCGGGGCCGCGCCCCGGTCGCTGTCAGCCGTCAAGGCCGGCGAAGATGGCGTCGCGGATCTCCTCCACGCTGCCCACGCCGTTCACCTTGACATACTTGACGTTGCCCTGCCCGGCCTCCTTGGTATAGAAGTCGATGAGGGGCTCGGTCTGCTCGTGATAGACCCGCAGGCGCTCGCGCACCGTCTCCTCCTTGTCGTCGTCGCGCTGCACCAGGGGCTCGCCGGTGACGTCGTCCTTGCCCTCTTCCTTGGGCGGGTTGTAGATGACGTGATAGGTGCGGCCCGAGGCCAGGTGCACCCGCCGGCCCGACATGCGCTTGATGATCTCCTCATCGGGCACGTCGATCTCCACCACGGCATCGATGCCGATGCCGGCCTCCTTCATCGCCTCGGCCTGGGGAATGGTGCGGGGGAAGCCGTCGAAGAGATAACCGTTCTTGCAGTCGTCCTCCTGGATGCGCTCCTTCACCATGCCCATGATGATGTCGTCGGAGACCAGTCCCCCTTCGTCCATGATCTTCTTGGCCGCCTTGCCCAGATCCGTGCCCGCCTTGACGTGGGCCCGCAGCATGTCGCCGGTGGAGATCTGGGGAATGTTGTACTTCTCCTTGATGTAGTTGGCCTGGGTGCCCTTGCCGGCACCGGGCCCGCCGAGGAGGATGATTCGCATGGTGCTACCCCTTCATGACAATTGTTCGAGTGCCGGAGTGTGCCACAGAGCCGGCAAGGGGAGTATTCGAGGTTGCCAATGGGGAGATTGAGGAGATTTATGTTGGGCGAAAAACCGCAAAATACCGGAGGTCGGGCTTCAGTCCGACAAGACACCCGGTGGGGTGTCGGGCTGAAGCCCGACCTACGAGCCCGTTGAAGAGAAGGTTCAAGCCGATTCGCCGCTTGCGGACATCTCCAGCATCAGCCTGTTGAGCCGGTGGACGAAGCTGGCGGGGTCCTCGAGCTGACCGCCCTCGGCCAGCATGGCCTGGTCGAAGAGCAGCAGGGCCAGTTCGTCGAAGCGGTCGTCCGCCTCCTTCTCCAGGCGCGCCACCAGGGGGTGCTCCAGGTTGAGCTCCAGGATGGGGGTGGGCATGGGCGCGTCCTGGCCGAGCTGCTTGAGCACCCGCGCCAGGTTCTGGCTCATCTCGTACTCGTCCACCACCAGGCAGGCGGGGGAATCGACCAGGCGGCTGGAGGCGCGCACCTCCTTCACCTTGTCGCCCAGCACTTTCTTCACCCGTTTCAGCAGCTTTTTGTGCTCCTTGGCGGCCTTTTCGACCTCCTTCTTCTCCTCTTCGCTCTCCAGCCCGCCCAGGTCGAGCTGCCCCTTGGCCACCGAGCGGAAGGTCTTGCCCTTGTACTCGGTGAGGTGGGACATGAGCCACTCGTCCACCCGGTCGGTGAGCAGCAGCACCTCGATGTCGTGCTTCTTGAACACCTCCAGGTGGGGGCTGTTGCGCGCTGCGGCCAGGGTGTCGGCGGTGATGTAGTAGATCTTCTCCTGCTTCTCGGGCATCCGCTCGATGTATTCATCCAGCGAGACGCTCTGCTCGTCGCCCTCCGATTTGGTGGTGGCGAAGCGCAGCAGGCCGGCGATGCGCTCGCGGTTGGCGAAATCCTCCGCCGGCCCCTCTTTCAGCACCTTGCCGAACTGTTCCCAGAAGGTCTTGTATTTGTCCGGTTCGTTCCTGGCCAGCCCCTCCAGCAGGCCGAGCACGCGCTTGACATTGGCCGCGCGGATGCTGTCGATCACCTTGTTGTGCTGTAGCAGCTCGCGGGAGACGTTCAGCGGCAGGTCGTCGGAGTCCACCACCCCCTTGACGAAGCGCAGGTAGTGGGGCATCAGTTTGTCGGCCTCGTCCATGATGAAGACGCGGCGCACGTAGAGCTTGACGCCGTGCTTCTGCTCCCGGTCCCACAGATCCCAGGGCGCCTTGGAGGGGATGAAGAGAATCGAGGTGTACTCGTGCTTGCCCTCCACCCGGTTGTGGGTCCAGGCCAGGGGATCCTCAAAGTCGTGGGTGATGGATTTGTAGAACTCCTTGTATTCGTCGTCGGATATCTCCGACTTGTTGCGCATCCACAGGGCGGTGCCCTTGTTCACCTGCTCCCATTCGGTCTCTTCCTTCTTCTCTTTCTCGTCGAGCACCTCCTTGGGCATCTCGATGGGGATGGGCAGGTGGTCGGAGAACTTGTGGATGATCTGGCGCAGCCGCCAGGGCTCGAGAAACTCCTTTTCGTCCTCGCGCAGGTGGAGGGTCACCTCGGTGCCGCGACCGGCCTTTTCGATGGTCTCGATGGTGTAGCCGCCCTCGCCGCCGGACTCCCAGCGCACGCCGTGTTCCTTGCCGTAGCCGGCCCGGCGGGTGGTGAGGGTCACCTTGTCGGCGACGATGAAGGCGGAGTAGAAGCCCACGCCGAACTGGCCGATGAGCTGGGCGTCGGCCTCTTCGTTGCCGGTCATCTTCTCCAGAAACTTGCGGGTGCCCGAGCTGGCGATGGTGCCGATGGTCTCGGTCACCTCATCGCGGGTCATGCCGATGCCGTTGTCGGCCACGGTGAGGGTGCCGGCCTCCTTGTCCACCCGGATGCGGATGCGCAGGTTGGGGTCGTCCTCGTAGAGGGCATCGTCGGAAAGGGCCTCGAAGCGCAGCTTTTCGATGGCGTCCGAGGCGTTGGAGATCAGCTCGCGCAGAAAGATCTCCTTGTTGCTGTAGAGGGAACGGATCACCAGGTTGAGCACCTGGCTCACTTCCGCCTGGAACTCCAGGGTCTCTTTGTGTGCTTCCACGCTCATCTCGCCTCCTCGAAATGGGGGTCAATTTTTGGTCAGCTTTCCTAACTGGGGACACCGTTCCACAATTTCAAGTCGCATTTTTTTCCACCCGTGCCATACTTTCCTGGCATGAGAACTCCTGTTTGGCTCCTGCTCTCCCTGCTGCTGGCGGCGCCACCGGCATCGGCTTTTCTGTTTTGCCCCCTGGGCAAGGTGGAAAAGTCAAAACGTCACAAACCTGGTCACCCGCTTGTCGTCGGCACGCCCCGGTTTGTCGCCCATAGACCACCACCCCTCTCCCAGCCTCCGGTGAACGGCTATCTGGGCCGCAAGAGCCGGCAAAAACCAGCGCCAGTTCCCACCGCACCCCGTTGGCGGCCCAACAAGTAGATCAGCTTTCCTGCCCGACATCCCATTCCCACACCCTTTCAGCGTGTGCCAGGGATTTCCTGTCGGTAAAATAATCGACTCGCTCGAAAAGCGGGTGCCGCGGCACCCGCCCCAACGACATCAGGAGTTTCCCGTGCAAGAAAAACAAGTGGAAGTCGCCATCATCGGCTCCGGCACCGCCGGCCTCAACGCCATGAGCCGCGCCAAGCGCGCGCACAAGAAGTTCGTGCTCATCAACGGCGGCGAACCCGGCACCACCTGCGCCCGCGTGGGCTGCATGCCCTCCAAGGCCCTGATCCAGGTGGCCGAGGACTTCCACCGCCGCACCCTTTACCCCCGCATGGGCATTGAAGGCGGCGACGGCCTGAAGGTGGACATCCCCGAGGTGATGGAATATGTGCGCGACCTGCGCGACACCTTCGTGGACCGGGTGCTCTCCAACAGCACCGATCACCTCAGCGAAGAGGAGTTCATCGAGCAGTACGCCCGCTTCGTGGAGCCCGACCTGCTGGAGCTGGAGGACGGCACCCGCATCCGCGCCGGGCGCATCGTCATCGCCACCGGCTCCACCCCCATCGTGCCCGGGGAATGGCGCGCCTTCGGCGACCGCATCGTCACCACCGATGAACTGTTCGAGCTGGAGGATCTGCCCGCCTCCATGGCGGTGGTGGGTCTGGGCGTCATCGGCCTGGAGCTGGGACAGGCCATCGCCCGCCTGGGGGTGGAGACCACCGGCTTCGACATGGCGCAGCGGATAGGCGGCGCCAGCGATCCCAAGGTGGTGGAGGCGGCGCTGGATGTAATCGGCAAGGAGTTTCCCCTCCATCTGGGCAAACCGGTGGAGATCACCGAAGCCGGGGATGGCCGCCTGAAGGTCTCCAACGGCGAGACCGAGGTGGTGGTGGAGAAGGTGCTGGCCAGCATGGGACGACGGCCGAACCTGGCGCGGCTGGGTATCGAAAACCTCGGTATTGAACTGGACGAGCACGGCCTGCCGCCCTTCGACGTTCACAGCATGCAGGTGGGCGATCTCCCGGTCTTCCTGGCCGGGGACGTGGACGGCGAGCGCCCCATCCTCCACGAGGCGGGAGACGACGGCAAGATCGCTGGCTACAACGCCGCCCACTGGCCGGAGATCCGTCGCTTCAAGCGCAAGCCGCGGCTCTCCATCACTTTCTGCGACCCCAACATCGTCAGCGTGGGTCAACGTTACGAAGAGCTGGATCTGGAGAAGACCGCCATCGGCGAGATGAAGGTGGCGCCCGTGGGCCGCGCCCTCATCATGGGACGCAACCGGGGCACCATCCGGGTCTATGCCGACAAGGCCAGCGGCAGGCTGCTGGGCGCCGAGCTGTGCGCGCCGCGCGGCGAGCACCTGGGCCACCTGCTGGCCTGGTGCCTGCGCCACGAGGTGACCGTGGGCGAACTGGTGCAGATGCCCTTTTACCACCCCGTGATGGAAGAGGCGCTACAGGCGGCTCTCAATGCCCTCTACCACCAGGTGGAGGCCAGGAACGGCTCGCCGGTTTCGGAGCTGGAGCCGTTGGATTGACCCAGAGCCACTTGCCAGATCACAGAAACCCCATGAACCGTAGGTCGGACTTCAGTCCGACAACGTCCCGGCGGAATGTCGGGCTGAAGCCCGACCTACCATAATGGGTAGAACGTCAACCTCTGAACCAGGAAACCCTCGCCATGCCCTACTTCGTCTTCGAAATCACCATCAACCCCGACTCGGGCCAGAAAATCGCCCGCTTCCTGGAGAGCTATCCCAAGTACCGCGAGGCCAAGGCGCGGGTGAAGGCCGAGCGTGAAGCCAACGGCGAGACCGACCAGCGCATGTTCCGCATGGCTTTCGCCAAAAACGAAGTGGAAGCGGAAAAGCTGCTCACCACGCCGCGGGAAGGACAGCCCATCATCAACGAGGATTGAGGTCTGCCCTGCCCCCGCCTCTCGATCCTCCTGCCCTTCCGGGACGCTGCTGACACCCTGCCCGGCTGCCTCGGTTCCATCCTGGGCCAGCGCGAGACGGACTGGGAGCTGGTGGCGGTGGACGACCACTCCAGCGACGGTTCCGCCGAACTGGTGCGGCGGCAGTTCCGGGGCGACCCGCGCCTGCGGCTGATCGCCAACCCGGCCCGGGGGCTGGTGGCGGCCCTCAACGCCGGGCTCGACGCCTGTCGGTCCGACCTGGTGGTGCGCATGGATGCCGACGACTTGATGCACCCGGAGCGGCTGGCCGCACATCTGGCCCACTTCGCACGCAACCCCGATCTCACCCTCTCCGCCGTGCAGGTGGAGATCCTCTCCGAAACGCCGGTGCAGGCGGGCTTCCGCGAGTACCTGCGCTGGCAGAACGGCTGTCTCACCCGCGAGGAGATCACCCGAGACCTCTACATCGAATCCCCCTTCGCCCATCCGGCGGTGGCCTACCGCCGCCGGGCGGTGATGGCGGCAGGCGGCTACCACGAAGGCGCATTCCCGGAGGATTACGAACTCTGGCTGCGGCTCCACCACGCCGGCCACCGCATGGAGAAGCTGCCGCGCGTGCTGCTCCAATGGCGGGACCATCCGCAACGGCTCTCCCGCACCGACCCGCGCTGCTCGCGCGCCGCCTTCGACCGGCTGCGCGCCCGTTACCTGGCCCGCGATCCCCGCTTCCTGGCCCGCGCCGACAACTTCGCCATCTGGGGCGCGGGACGCAAGACCCGCAGGCGCGCCGACCACCTGCTGGACCACGGCTTCCGCCCACGCGCCTGGATCGACATCGATCCGCGCAAGATCGGCAACCGGGTGGATGGCATTCCGGTGGTGGGTGCCGAATGGCTGTTGCGGAATGGCCGCCCCCTCGTGCTGGTCTATGTCGCCAACCACGGGGCACGGGAGGAGATCATGGAGGAGCTGGAGGGAATGGGCTACCAGCCGGGAATGGATTGCCTGGCCGTGGGGTGAAGCGATCAATCCAGAAACGCCACCATGCCCTTGTCCATGAACTCTTTTACTTTCTTGACGAAAAGCATCGTCTCCTTGTAGGGCGGCACCACCTTGCCGTAGCGTTCAACCGCGTTTTCGCCCGCATTGTAAGCGGCCAGCGCCAGCTTCAAATCCCCCTGATACCGATCAAGCAGGCTGCGCAAATAGGCCGCGCCGCCACGAATGTTCTGTTTTGGGTCCCACGGATTGTTGACGCCAAGACGCCGGGCGGTCTGTGGCATGAGCTGCATCAGACCAATGGCACCCTTGGGAGAACGCGCCCGGGGTTGATAGGCCGACTCCGCCAGAATCACGGCATGGATGAGATCAGGGTCAAGGTGATACCGGCGGGCCGCCGAGGCGATGTAAGGCGAATACTTGCGGATTCGGGCCTTGATCTTGGCCAGGCTGGGCGCCCGCCCGCCACTGCGCGGTTTTTCATAACTGAAATGGAACCGCTTGAGCAGGGTCATTCTGTGACCCAGGCGCGGATTGTCGGTAAACAGAATGTGGCCTTCGCCGTCCCGATATTTGTAAACCGTGGTGCCGGCCTGAACCCAGACCGGTAGCAGCACCATCAACAGAATGCTAAGGAAGCGCTGATAAAAGCCTTCCATGACTTTATCAGCGCTCGCCGCGCCGCAAACGCGGTTTGCGGCTTGCTCCAAAATCAATGGCTTGGGGCCATTGATTTTGCCGGCACATCCATGTGCCGGGGGAAGACCTGAATTTTTCAGACCTTCCCTAAGCCTGGCCACAGCATTTTTTGTACTTTTTCCCGCTGCCACAGGGACAAGGGTCGTTACGCCCCACCTTGGGCGCCTCGCGCTTGACCGTTTTCGGCTTGGGCAGTCTGCCATCAACGTAATACCAGGTTCCATTTTCTTTCCGGAACAGGCTCAATTCATGATGCCTTTTGAGCTGCCCCTTTTCCGTGTAGCTGGCCACAAATTCCACCACCCCCTCGGTGTCGCCCTCGCCTCCCTTGTCGGTGCGCAGGATCTCCAGGCCGTGCCACTCGGCCTGTTCCGCCCATCGCCGCGTGGCCGGCTCGTCCCAGTCGTGGCGGAAATCGGGATGAAGGCTCTCGCCCAGAAAGGCGATATTGCCCACCTGGTAGGCGGAATAGCGGGCGCGCATCAGCGCTTCGGGGTTGGCCGCCGGCTGGTCGCCGGAAAGAACGGGACCACAACAGGCATCGAAATCGCGGCCGGAGCCGCAATAGCATTCGGACATGGACGAATAATTGATCGGGCTGGGATGGCCCAATTATAACCGAGCCGCGGCAAAAGCCGCGGCTCGGACAAAGGTTTAACCTGGCCTTCTCAACGGCGCCGGATCATGCGGCGTCCACCAAAGTGCCCACCAGCGCCGCCAACCCGTCGCGGACGGTGAACACGCGCCCAACGCGAAGGCCGCGGTCCATGCTGACGAACCGAAGGACCATTCCGCCGCCCCCAGGGCCGTACGGGTGCGTGGCTACCTCTGTTAATCCGTGCCCAGCGCGGTTCATGACGGCGATCCCACCGCCGGTCAAAACGCTGTCCCCTACGATCGAGGCGGCGGTCTATCTGATGACCACGGCGGTCCAGACGACGGTTGATGCGGTCACCCTTGCGGTCCAACCGGGCGTTGATCCGGTCGCCCTTGCGGTCCAGTGCTTGTTCGATGCGATCCCCCTTACGATCCAGGTACTCCGCCGCTTTATAGTGACCGGACTCCCTCAACTTTTCAGCTTTTTTATCCAGGGCATCATTGATTCTCTCGCCCTTGGCGTCGAGATGTTCATCGATGCGGTCGCCTCTCCGGTCCAGGCGCTCTTCAATACGGTCGCCCTTGCGGTCCAGCCGCGCCTCGATGCGATCACCCTTGTGATCCAGGTGGTTCTCCACCTTGTCCCCGAAATCGGCATGGGCTGGAAGGCTCAGGGCAAGAAACAGGGCGGAGCCGGCAATGGTGGTCAGATGAAACTTTTTCATGATGTTTTCTCCTGTTGTTGGGTTGACGGTTTTCGACCATGGTCAACCACTACAACGCCCAACCAGGAGATCGGTTGACAAGGACTGTAGCCCGCATATCTCACCGGAATGTGCTTGCCAAGCTCTTGCTTACTCGTGTCATTCATGGTTTTGGAAGCGATCTGGTGAGATATGCGGGCTAAAGCCCCAGCTCGTTCCACCGCTTGCGGATGCGCTTCACCGACACCGGCACGGCCGTCTTCACCTCCTGGGCGAAGAGGGAGATGCGCAGCTCCTCGATCAGCCAGCGGATCTCCTCCAGCCGCTCGTCCACCACCCCTTTTTCGCAGGCGGCGCGCCACCGTTCCAGCCAGGGCTCCTGCACCTGGTTCAGCTCGCGGATCCAGCGCTGGTCGCGGTTGGGGTCCAGGCGCAGCTTCTCCAGCCGCAGTTCCAGGGCACGCAGATAGCGCGGGTAGTGCTGGAGCCGCTCCCAGGGCACCTCCAGCAGGAAGCCGCGATAGACCAGCCGTTCGAGCTGGCCCTGCATGTCGGCGGTGGAGGCCAGCCAGTGGACCTGGGTGATGCCGGACAGCGATTTGCGGATGGCGTGGTGGCGGGCGAGGATCTGGCCCGCCAGTCGGCCCACCTCGTCGGTAACCTCCGCCAGCCGGACCCGGCCCGATTCCAGGGCGGCCTCGAAAGCGGCCCGGGTGCGCACCGGGCCGTCGGGAAAGAAGGCGCGGTCGAGGATGAGGGCGATCAGCTCC
>JALVUB010000033.1 GCA_027023915.1 Sedimenticola sp. | reverse complement strand
GATGTGCATGACGTGGGAGTAGCGCTCCACCACCATCTTCTCGGTGAGCCTGACGCTGCCCACCCTGGCCACCCGGCCGACGTCGTTGCGGCCCAGGTCGATGAGCATGAGGTGCTCGGCCAGCTCCTTGGGGTCGGCCAGCAGTTCGGCCTCCAGGGCGCGGTCTTCCTCCTCGGTGTGGCCGCGGCGGCGGGTGCCGGCGATGGGGCGCACGGTGACCACCCCCTCCTCCAGCCTCACCAGGATTTCTGGGGAGGAGCCCACCACCTGGAAGCTGTCGAAATCGAGAAAGTACATGTAGGGCGAGGGGTTGAGCCCCCGCAGGGCGCGGTAGAGGTCGAGCGGCGGGGCGTGGAAGGGGATGGAGAGGCGCTGGGAGAGCACCACCTGCATGCAGTCCCCCTCGACGATGTACTCCTTGATCCGTTCCACCGCCGCCTTGAAACCGGCCTCGGTGAAGCCGGAGACGAAGTCGGACTCCTCCACCGCGTGCGGCTCCCCCTCCACCCGGGGCGGGGAGCCGGCCCGCAACTTCTCCACCAGTTCGGCGATGCGCGCCTGCACGCTGTCGAAGGTGTCGCCCTCCTCCGGCTTGCCGTGGACGATGACGTACATGCGGCCGCGCAGGTTGTCGAACACCACCACCTCGTCCGACACCATGAGCAGGATGTCGGGAGTGCCCAGGGGATCGGGCTTTTCACCCCGGTCGAGGCGCGGCTCGATGTAGCGCACGGTGTCGTAGCCGAAGTAGCCCACCAGGCCGCCGGTGAAGCGGGGCAGGCCCGGCAGCTCGGGCACCCGGTAGCGCTGCTGGAAGGACTCGATGAAGTCCAGGGGATCACTCTCGGTGGAGGACTCCACCACCTCGCCGTCGCGGATCACCGAGACCTGGTGATCCTTCACCTCCAGGCGGGTGCGGGCGGGCAGGCCGATGATGGAGTAGCGGCCCCACTTCTCGCCCCCCTGCACCGACTCGAACAGGTAGCCGTAGGGCCGGCCTTCCACCAGCTTCAGATAGACGCTCAAGGGGGTATCGAGGTCGGCGAGGACCTCGCAGGCGACAGGGATGCGGTTGTAGCCCTGGTCGGCCAGGGCCTGGAATTTTTCGGGGGTCATGATGGTCTCCACGGGATGAATTCAAAGGCGAGCGAAGGGGTCGAGGCTCAGCCCCGCCATCGCTCGTCCGGTTTCATCGCCGTGGTCTTCATGACGCAGGAAGATAATACAAATCGGTGGCGGTCGCCAGCGCCCGGGTCATCGTCTGCCTGGTTCGAGGGCGGGGAGGCCGCTCCTACGGCAAGAGGTCTTTCAGCTCCGCCAGGGAATCGATCACCGCGTCGGGATGGTAGTTACGGATATCCTCGCCGTGGTTGTAACCGTAGCTCACGCAGACGATGGCGAAGCCGGCGGCGCGGGCCGCCTTCACGTCGCTCACCGAGTCGCCCACCATCAGGCACTGCTCCGGCCCGGCGCCGAAGAACTCAGCGGCGTAGAGCAGTGGCGTGGGATCGGGCTTCTTCTGCGGAAGAGTGTCGCCCGCCACCACGATCTCGAAATAACCGTCCAACCCAAGATCCTGCAACAGGGGCAGGGTGAATTGTTCCGCCTTGTTGGTGACGCAGCCCAGGGGGTAGCCCTGTTCCTTGAGATAGTCCAGCCCCTCCTTCACCCCAGGATAAAGCACCGAGCGCTTGGAGGTGTTCTTGGCGTAGCAGTCGAGAAAAAGGGGATAAGCGCGCTCAAATTCCTCGTCCGAGGGCTCGCCATCCAAGCTGCCGGTGAGCGCCCGGCGCACCAGCCGCTCGACGCCGTTGCCCACCCAGTCACGTACCTTCTCCTCGCCCCAGGGCTGGCGGCCGATGGTCTGCATCATCTGGTCCACGCAGAAGGCGAGGTCCGGCACGCTGTCCACCAGCGTGCCGTCCACATCGAGCAGGATCATCCGGGGCTTGAAGGCAAGCACCTCAACCAACCTTGGCCAGCGCCTCGCGCATCTTTCCGACGATGGTGTCGTACTTGTTGGGGTCGTCCTCGTTGCGGAATCCGAAGATGCCGGAACCGGAAACGAAGGTGTCGGCGCCGGCGGCGGCGATTTCGGCGATGTTCTCCACCTTCACGCCGCCGTCGATCTCCAGGCGGATGTCGAGGCCCGACTCGTCGATGCGCTTGCGCGCCTCGCGCAGCTTCTCCAGGGCCGAGGGGATGAAACTCTGGCCGCCGAAACCGGGGTTGACCGACATAATGAGGATCATGTCAATCTTGTCCATCACATAGTCGAGGTAGTCCAGGGGCGTGGCGGGGTTGAACACCAGGCCAGACTTGCAGCCGGAATCGCGGATCAGTTGCAGGCTGCGGTCGATGTGCTCGGAGGCCTCGGGGTGGAAGGTGATGTAGCTGGCGCCGGCCTTGGCGAAATCGCCGATGATGCGGTCCACCGGCTTCACCATCAGGTGGACGTCGATGACCGCGTCGATGCCGTGCTTGCGCAGCGCGTCGCACACCAGGGGGCCGATGGTGAGGTTGGGCACGTAATGGTTGTCCATCACGTCGAAGTGGATGAAGTCGCAGCCGGAGGCGAGCACGTCGTCACACTCCTGGCCCAGCTTGGCAAAGTCCGCGGAGAGGATGGAAGGTGCCAGTACGAAATCGGTCATGTCGAATACTCCCTGCCGGCAGCTCCGGCCTTGGTCGGTGGGAAAGGGTTAAAGTTTCGAATGTTACCGGAATCGCCCCCTCTTTTCACAAGCGGAGCCAGTTTATTTCACCGCAATGGGCAGCGCCTTGTAGCCTTTCTCCGCCAAACGCTTGCGCATCTTTTGCACCTCAGCGGGATTGCTGAAGGGGCCAAGCCGCACCCGGTACCAGTCGACGCCTTTTATCTTCACATGGCTCACCTGCGCCTGAAGCCCGAGAAAAGCCAGTTTCGCCTTCAACGCATCAGCCTCTGCCTCCGTTCGCACCGAACCCACTTGCAGCAGATAACGGCGCGCTGACAGCTTAGGATTCTGTTGGGCAGTGTTAGCCGGAACCGACGAGGGACGGTTCAGCTCTTCGTCGGGAACCACCACTTCCTGATCCGGCAGCAGGTTGTAGAAGTCGAAGTTGGGCGGCGGCACCGGCTTCTTTTTCGGCGCCGGCGGCTTGTGCGCGGTTTTGTGCTTCATCCTCGGCGGGCGATCACCCAGCCAGCGCCCGTTGTCGGCACCGCTGCCGTATTTGAGCCAGACAAAGCCCACGGTCGCGGCGCCAGCCAGATAACCCACCAGCAACCAGACCCATGCCGACACCTGCTTCTGCTTTTTCCGGCTGGCACGATGTTTGTAATCTCTTCTCGCCATGACTTACATCTGCTCCGGAGCCGACAGGCCCAACAGCCCAAGACCGTTGCGAACCACCTGGCGCACCGCCAGGATCAGCTTGACGCGGGCGTCGCGCAGGGCATCATCCTCCACCAGGAAGGGGTGGGCGTTGTAGTAGGTGTGGAACTCATTGGCCAGCTCGCGCAGGTAGTGGGTGAGCTGGTGCGGCTCTTCGTTGAGGGCCGCCGCCTCCACCACCTCTGGATAGCGCGACAGGGTCTTGAGCAGGGCCAGCTCATGGCCCTCGGCAAGCCGGTCGAGATTGGTGTCGCCGGGTGTGGGATCGACGGAGATCCCCTTCTCCGCCGCCTGCCGCAGCACCGAGCAGACCCGGGCGTGGGCGTACTGGATGTAATAGACCGGGTTGTCGCTGGACTGGCTCTTGGCCAGGTCGAGGTCGAAGTCCAGATGCTGCTCGCACTTGCGCATGACGTAGAAGAAGCGCGCCGCGTCCCGGCCCACCTCCTTGCGCAACTGGCGCAGGGTGACGAACTCGCCGGAACGGGTGGACATGGGCACCTTCTCGCCGCCCCGCCAGAGGATGGCGAACTGCACCAGCAGCACGTCCAGCTTGTCGGGATCGTCGCCCAGGGCCTTCAGCGCCGCCTTCACCCGCGGCACGTAGCCGTGGTGATCGGCGCCCCAGACGTCGATGACGCGGTCGAAACCGCGCTCGAGCTTGTCCATGTGGTAGGCGATGTCGGAGGCGAAATAGGTGGTCTGACCGTTCTCCCGCTCGATCACCCGGTCCTTCTCGTCGCCGAACTCGCTGGAGCGGAACCAGAGGGCGCCGTCCTTTTCATAAAGCCAGCCTCCCTTGCGCAGCCGCTCGATGGCGCGGTTCACCGCGCCCGACTCCACCAGGGTGCGCTCGGAGAACCACTGGTCGTAGACCACGCCGAACTTCTCCAGGTCGTCGCGGATGTCGTCGAGGATGGTGTTGAGCGCCAGCTCAAAGACGTAACGGTAGCGGTTGTCCTCCAGCAGCGTCTTGGCGCGGCCGATGAGGGCGTCGATGTGCTGCTCCTTGTCGCCACCGGCGGGCTCGTTGGGTGGGACGCCCTGGAACACCTCATCGGCGGCGTGGCGGTAGTCGTCGCCGTGCTCGCGGTGGAGGGTGGCGGCGATGTCCCAGACGTAGTCGCCCTGGTAGCCGTTGCTGGGAAAATCGAGCGTCTCCCCCGCCAGCTCCAGGTAGCGCAGCCAGACCGAGGTGGCGAGGATGTCCATCTGGCGCCCGGCGTCGTTGACGTAGTACTCGCGGTGCACCTCGAAACCCACCGCCTCCAGCAGGTCGGCCACCGCCGCGCCGTAGGCGGCGCCGCGACCATGCCCCACGTGCAGGGGCCCGGTGGGGTTGGCGGAGACGAACTCCACCTGCACCTTCTTCCCACGGCCGATGTCGGAGCGGCCGTAGTGGTGGGATTTCTCCAGAATTTCGGGCACCACCGAGCGCCAGGCGGCGGCGGAGAGGTGGAAGTTGATGAAGCCGGGGCCGGCCACCTCCACCCTCTCCACCAGTTCACTGGCGGGCAGCGCCTCCACCAGCCTTTCCGCCAGCTCGCGGGGCTTCATGCCCGCCGCCTTGCTGTTGACCAGGGCCGCGTTGGTGGCGAAGTCGCCATGGCCGGCGCGGGCCCGCTCCACCACCACCGGCCCGCGGGCCCCGGAGTTGAGCACCGCTTCGGCCACCAGCCGCTCCAGAGCCGACGAAACCCACTGTTCGACCTGTTTCTTCATGATCTTTCGAGGAGGGAAGTCAAGCGCGGAAGGATAGCATGAACTTTGTTGCCAGTGGCCGACGGGAAGATCAGTACAAATCCACCGGGTCCACATCCAGGGACCATCGCACGCCCCGGCCTTCCGGCAGTTCAGAAAGCCTGGGCACCAGCCTGTTCAACATCCGCTGCAAAACAGGGCGCTCATCGGCCTGGAACAACAGTTGGGCGCGATAACGGTTGGCCCGCCGGGGCATGGGGGCCGGCACCGGCCCCCAGATGGCGACAGATGATCCGGCAATCTCCGACGCCAGATCGGCGGCACGGGCCAGAAAGGCCTCCGCCCGCGCCATTTTCACCGCCGCGGCACGCAGCAACGCCTGGTAACTGTAGGGCGGCAAGGCCGCCAGCCGACGCTCGGCCAGCGCCTCTTCGGCAAAGGCCTCATAACCCCCATTTACCAGGGTCTGCAACAGAGGATGGTCGGGAAACCGGGTTTGAAGCACCACCTCGCCGGCATGCCGTTCCCTGCCGGCGCGACCGGCAACCTGCACCACCAACTGGGCAGTGCGCTCGGCGGCGCGAAAATCAGCACTGAAAAGTCCGGCATCCAGATCCACCACCACCACCAGCGCCATCTCGGGAAAATGGTGCCCCTTGGCCAGCATCTGGGTGCCCACCAACAGCGCCGGACCACCCGCGCGCACCTGATTCAACAACTCTTCCAGGCTGCCCCTGCGGCTGGTGGTGTCCCGGTCGATGCGCACCAGAGGGTAGCCCCCAAACCGGCGGGCCAGTTCCCGCTCCAGCCGCTCGGTACCCTGTCCCAACGGATGGAGCTGATCGGCGCCGCAAGCCGGACAATGGGACGGCAATGGCCGCTCGGCGCCGCAGTGGTGGCAAACCAGCCGTTTCCATGCGCGATGCAAGGTCTGGCGGGCATCGCAATGGGGACAGTCCGAGAGCCAGCCGCAGGCGTGACAGATGACGACGGGCGCGTAACCCCGGCGGTTGAGAAACACCATCACCTGACGCCCCGCCACCAATGTCTCTTCCATGCGCGCCAGCAGCGGACGGGAAAGCCCCCCCTCCAGTGGCTGGGCGCGCACGTCCAGCAGCCGCATGGCCGGCATCCGCCCACCGCCCACGCGCTGGTTGAGCCGCAACCACCCATAGCGCCCCTCGCGGGCGTTCTTCAGGCTCTCCAGAGACGGCGTGGCCGAACCCAACACCACGGGACAGCCGGCCCGTTGGGCACGCACCAGAGCGAGATCCCGAGCCGAGTAGCGGGCGCCCTCCTGCTGCTTGTAGGAACCGTCGTGCTCCTCGTCCACCACCACCAGGCCCAATTCCGGCAGCGGCGCCAACACCGCCGAACGGGTGCCAATCACCAGAGGCGCCCGACCGCTTTTCGCCCGCAGCCAGTCCCGCTCCCGCTCGCCATCCGCCCGGGCCGAGTGAAGCAGGGCGGGCTCCAGGCCGAGACGTTCACGAAAACGGCCCACCAACTGGGGCGTGAGAGCAATTTCAGGCACCAACACCAATACACTGCGCCCCCGCGCCAACACCCGGGCCGCAAGTTGCAGATAGACCTCGGTCTTGCCGCTTCCGGTGACCCCCTGCAACAACCAGGGACGAAAGCCACCGAAAGATGCCGCCACCTGGTCCACCGCCTGCTGCTGCTCGCTGCTGAGAGTCGGCGCCGCCGCCAAACGGGGCTGGGGCGGCAACGGCGCCCGCCACTCCACCACCCCCCGATTCAGCAAGGCCCGGAGGGGAGCAAGGCCTTTTGGAAAATCTTTTCGAAAGGCTGCTTCGGTGGCTTCTCCCCCGTGCGCCAGCAACCAGCGGACCACCCGCAATTGAGCCGTGGCCCGGCGCAGCATCTCTTCCAGCCGCGCCTCGTCTCTTTCCAACAGAAACAACACCCGGGAAGGGTCGCGTGCCAACGCCCGCCCCTTGCGCAATCTGGCCGGCAGGGCGGAAAAAAGAACCTCGCCCAGAGGATGGTGGTAGTAATCCGCCACCCAGCGGAGAAAATCGAGCTGTTCAGGCGGCAGCAGGGGTGCCGCCCTGTCGAGCAAAGCCAGGGCCGGCTTGAGCTTCCCCCGGGCCACGCTGCTCTTTTGCGCAAGCTCCACCAACAGCCCACAACGTCGCCCGTTTCCCAATGGCACGCGCAACCGCTGTCCCGGTTGCAACAGGGCGGGATCGATGTCGGCGGGGGGAAGGTAGTCGTACAGGGTCCAGACCGGCGCCGGCAGGGCCACGCGCAGAATGGTGTCTTTCATGCACGGCCTGTGGATAACTTTGTGGACAAATTGTCAGGCACTGTGAAAAACAGGGAACAACTTCTTCCCATGCTCCTGAAGCAGCAAATGTTCCTTTTATTTATCATGCTGTTATGGCGTCTTTTCATCATCTCCGTTGCCACGGCGGCATGCTCGACGGCAAAACAATCTGTGTATAAAAATATTCTAATACTCGAATATTTGTGCCAAATTGCAAAAACGCCCCCTACTCCGTATCATCTCCACCGGTCTTTTCTCTTCGCCACCCGCAGATGCCCTTTTTTCAGCGACTGCTTTTTCCGTTTCTGCTCTCCATCTTAACACTGGCATTGGCCGGCTGTTCGTCCACCGACATTACGGAGAAGTGGCACGCCAAGGGCATCACCATGCCACGCGCCAAAAAGGTGCTGCTGCTCTCCCTGATAAAAGATCCGGTGGTGCGCGCCTATTTTGAAGACCGTTTCGTCGCCCGCGCCAAGGCCAACGGCTATGAGGTGGTGGCCAGTCACTCGCTGGCACCCAACGCCACCGACATGGACGAAGAGGCGGAGGTGCGCGATATTGTGCGCCGGTCGGGCGCCGAAGGCGTTCTTGTGGCGCAGCTCCAGGGGGTGGTGAAGGATTACAAGCATGTCCCGAGCCGGCTCGACTGGTATCCCGACGCCTATTACAACAGCGTCTTCTACGACTACTATTTTCAAAGTTACCGGGGCATATACCGGCCGGGTTACATCGCATCGGACGACTACTTCAAGATGCAGTTCCGCTATTTCGACGTCAACAGCGAAAAGCTGGTTTGGGCGGCCAACCTGTCCACCAAGAATCCTCGCAGCATCGAGCAGACAGTGCGTGAGATCACCGACGAAGTGCTCGATTCACTCAAGGGGGCCGGGCTGATCTGAACACCTGGGAGCACATCGCGGATCGTATCCGGCAGGAGACGGGCCGTCCCTTCTCTCCCAAACCGCCCCGCGCCCTCGGTGGCGGCAGCATCAACACCGCGGTCAAGCTTGGCGATGGGCGGCAGTCCTGGTTCGTCAAGGTCAACGACGCCAGCCGTCTCGACATGTTCGAAGCCGAGGCCGCCGGACTTCAGGCGCTGGCCGAGACTGACACCATCCGGGTTCCCAGGCCGCTGCTCACCGGACGCCATGGGGGCCACAGCTATATCGTCATGGAATACCTCTCGCTGGGGCGCGGATCGGGGCGGGCCGTGGCACGTGCGGGAGAACAACTGGCGGCCCTCCACCACCACACCACCGACGCTTTCGGCTGGCATCGCGACAACACCATAGGCTCAACCCATCAGCCCAATGGCTGGATGAAAGACTGGATCGCCTTCTGGCGGGAACGGCGGCTCGGTTTCCAGTTGGCGCTGGCGGCAGGCAACGGTTACGGCGGGCGCTTGCAGCGCCTCGGAGAACAGCTTTTGGAGAAGTTTCCGGCACTCATGGATCACAATCCCGTGCCCAGCCTGATCCATGGCGACCTCTGGGGCGGCAACCTTGCTTTCGATGAAAACGATCAGCCGGTGATCTACGATCCCGCCACCTACTTCGGCGACCGCGAGGCTGAGATCGCCATGACCGAACTCTTTGGCGGCTTCGGCGGCGCTTTTTATGACGCCTACGATGCCTCCTGGCCCCTGGACCCCGGTTACCGGGTGCGCAAGACCCTTTACAACCTCTATCACATTCTCAACCACGCCAATATGTTCGGCGGCGGCTATGTGGGACAGGCCCAGGGAATGATGGAAAGACTGCTGGCGGAGTTGTAGCTGGCTGCAAAAAACGAAACCCCCGTCTCCGGGGGCTTCTTGTGCTTGGTTTTGCGACTGTACTTGGTGCGGTCACGCACCACCCTCATCCGGTATTTCGGCTGCATCACCAGCCGCTTTGCCTTTCCACTCTTCATTTTCGTTTCTCCTTCCGCTCCAACACAACGAAACTGTATCCGTATGGATTTTCCTCATCGGCCTGAAAACGGCTGCGCTCCACTTCCAGCCACTCACTTGCTTCGAACGGCGGAAAACAGGCATCGCCCTCGATCTCGGCATCGATCTCGGTGAGATAGAGCCGGTGAGCCAGCGGCAGTGCCAGAGCATATATCTGGGCGCCCCCGATAATCATCAACTCCTCCGCCGAAGCGGCCAGCGCTATTGCCGCATCCAGAGAGGCGGCCACCTCCGCGCCCTCGGCCTTGTATCCCGGCGCGCGGCTGATGACAATGTGTCGTCGCCCGGGCAACAGCCCAGGCAAGGACTCCCAGGTACGCCGCCCCATCACCATGGGCTTGCCCATGGTAAGCGCCTTGAAACGTCGCAAATCCGCCGGCAGGTGCCAAGGCAGGCTGTTTTCCCGGCCGATAACGCCGTTACGGGCGCGCGCGGCGATAATGCTCAAGACCGGCTTGTCCATCGCTAGATTATGACAAAAAGAAAACCCGCCGGCTTCTGTTTGAAAACCGGCGGGTTTTTGGTGGGATGGTTGCTGCTCAAGCCGCTTCGTCGAAACAAAGCTCCTCTTCCGCCTCGATCATCATCTCCACCACCACTTCCATTTCGGAGGGGTTTTCCTCCGCCACTTCACGCCACTCGGCGCAGTCGAGTTTCAGCATTTCGTCGTTCATGGCCACCTCCAGCACTATCGCGCAATAACTTTATTTAACTCTAATATACTGAAACTCACATAAGGCCGAATTGACAACCATCAATAGGGCACCTGGAAAAATTCGGGGTGCCCGCGCGGGACAGGAAAGCCCCGCTATTTTCAAACACGCAAGTGATTGCGGTTTGCGTGGAGAAAAATTGCCTGGATGGCAATTTTTCGAGATCCCCAATAGACGCTTGAATCAAGCCGGAAACGCTATTCCACAGTGACCGACTTGGCCAGGTTGCGCGGCTGATCCACATCGGTGCCCTTGAGCACCGCCACGTGGTAAGCCAGCAACTGCAAAGGTATGGTGTAAACGATAGGGGCGGTGCTCGGACAGATGTCGTCCAGAGTCAGGCTCTGGTAGCGGTCCAGATCGATGTGGATGTGCTGGTCGCTGAAAAGGAAAAGCTCACCACCCCGGGCGCGTACCTCTTGGAGGTTGGAAAGCACCTTTTCCAGCAGCGGATCATCGGGCAGGGCGCAGACCACCGGCATCTTCTCGTCCACCAGCGCCAATGGACCGTGCTTCAATTCGCCAGCAGGATAGGCCTCGGCGTGGATGTAGGAAATCTCCTTCAGCTTGAGCGCACCCTCCATGGCGATGGGATAGAAAGCGCCCCGCCCGAGGAAAAGGGCGCTCTCCTTGTCGGCAAAGGCGTTGGCCATTTCAACAATGGCGTCGTTCAGCTTGAGCGCCTTGTCCACCTGGCGCGGCAACGCTTGCAGCTCTTCCACCTGCTCGCTTATCCAGGTGTCCCCCATCCCCTGCCGCTTGGCGAAGGCCAGCACCAGCAGGCGCAGGGCGACGAGCTGGGTGGTGAAGGCCTTGGTGGAGGCGACGCCGATCTCGGCGCCGGCGCGGGTCATGAGGGCCACGTCCGATTCCCGCACCAGGGAACTTTCCGGCACGTTGCAGATGGTGAGGCTGCCGAGATACCCCATCTCACGGCTGCCGCGCAGCGCCGCCAGGGTGTCGGCGGTCTCCCCCGACTGGGAGATGGTGACGAAGAGGGTGTCGGCCGGCACCACCACCTTGCGGTAGCGGAACTCGCTGGCCACCTCCACCGAGCAGGGGATGCCCACCTCCTCCAGCCAGTAGCGCGCCACCAGGCCGGCGTGGTAGCTGGTGCCGCAGGCGATGATATGCACCTGCCGGGCCTGTTCCAGCAGCGCCCGCGCCTCGTGGCCGAAGCTCTCCTCCAGCAGCCGCCCCTTGTAGATGCGCCCCTCCAGGGTCTCGGCGATGACCGCCGGCTGCTCGAAGATCTCCTTGAGCATGTAGTGGCGGTAGGGGCCCTTGTCCACCGCGCTGGCACTGAGCTTCGAGGAGGTGACCGGCCGCTCCACCGGCTGGCCGGCACGGTCCCGCAGGCGCACGCCGTCGCGCCGCACCTCGCCCCAGTCCCCTTCCTCCAAAAAGATGAAGTCATTGGTCTCGGGCAGCAGGGCGAAGACGTCGGAGGCGATGAAGTGCTCGCCCTTGCCCACACCGATTACCAGCGGGCTGCCGCTGCGCGCCACCATGATGCGGTCGGGATCGTCCGGGCTGGCCACCGCCAGGGCGTAGGCGCCCACCAGGCGGGAGACGGCATTCCGGAACGCGGCCTCCAGGTCGCCGCCGCTGCGCTCCAGCTCGTGCGCCAGCAGGTGGGCGATCACCTCGGTGTCGGTCTCGGAGACGAAGCGGTAGCCGGCCTGCTCCAGCTCGGCGCGCAGCTCGGCGTGGTTCTCGATGATGCCGTTGTGCACCACCGCCACCTTCTCCCCGCTCATGTGAGGGTGGGCGTTGCGCTCGGCGGGGATGCCGTGGGTGGCCCAGCGGGTGTGGGCGATGCCCAGCCCGCCCTCCAAC
>JALVUB010000032.1 GCA_027023915.1 Sedimenticola sp. | reverse complement strand
GATGTGCCGGCAAAATCAATGGCGCCAAGCCATTGATTTTGGAGCAAGCCGCAAACCGCGTTTGCGGCGCGGCGAGCGCTGACAAAGCCATGGAAGGCTTTTATCAGCGCTTCCTTAAACCTGCTTCAGGGAGGAAGCAATGACTCTTCTGGACCTGCCACCACAGGAACGACCAAGGGAAAAACTGCTTCAACAAGGCCCTTCGGCTTTGAGCGATGCCGAGCTGTTGGCCATCTTTCTGCGCACTGGCACCCGAGGCCGCAATGCCATTGAACTGGCGCGCGATCTGCTGCAACGCTTTGGCGGCCTGCGTCCTCTTCTGGCCGCTTCTCGCAAGGAGTTCTGCGACGCGCCCGGCCTGGGGGATGCCAAATACTGCCAGCTCCAGGCGGTGCTGGAAATGGCTCACCGCTGCCTGCGGGAAGAGCTGGCCCGCACTGATGTGCTCCGCTCACCCCAGCAGACCCGGCGTTACCTGGAACTGCGGCTCCAGGGGCATCCTCACGAAGTGTTCGCCTGCCTTTTCCTCGATAACAGGCACCGGGTGATCGCTTTCGAAGAGCTGTTCAAGGGCACCATCGACGGCGCCAGCGTCCACCCGCGCGAGGTGGTCAGGCGTGCGCTGCACCACAACGCCGCCGCGCTTATCCTGGCGCACAACCACCCTTCCGGCGTGGCCGAGCCCAGTGCGGCCGACCGCCAGATCACCCTGCGCCTGAAAGAGGCGCTGGCGCTGATCGATGTGCGGGTTTTGGATCACATCGTGGTGGGATGCAATCAGACCACGTCGCTCGCCGAACAGGGCGTGTTGTAAGCGTCACAAATGAAGCCGCCGCAATGCGGGGTCTTCGTGGCTGCGTTCCCACATGCGCCGAAACTCCCGCTCCAGCCGACGTACTCTTCCCCGGTTGTCATAATCGCCCTGGATGTCGCGCAGGTCGTGCCAGCGATTGCGCAGCAGGTAACCGCAATCGTCCACCAACAGAAAGCTGCGTTCGTCGTTCTCATCTTCACTGTCACGGCAGCGGATGGAAACGCTGCTTGCCAGATCCTGCGCCAGCGGCAGCAGCCGGCTTCCCTGACGGGCCAGCCGCTGGGTGTCTCCCACCAAAATCTCGATACGGGTAAACGGGTGACGTATTGCCAGTTGCCGCACGGCTTCGATGAAACAGGATCGGCCATGGATGCGGTCATCCAGATGGTGGCTGGCGATGATCAGCCGCCTGCGCGCCTGAGCCGCCATCCGACAGGCGTGGAACTGCAATGCTTCCAGGCCGGAAAGCGAAAAAAGCTGACGGCTTTGTCCGAGAACAAAATGGGCGAGATCCATCCCCGGACTATAAACCATTTGCCATCTAACGTCGGCTCTGGTATAAATTCGCGTCTTTTCCAACCCCTGTCCTGCCGGGGAACGACAAAATCCAGTTTTTAACCGAGGCTAGAACCATGTCCAGAGTGTGCCAGGTCACAGGCAAGCGGCCGGTTACCGGTAACAACGTCTCCCACTCTCACCGCAAGACCCGCCGCCGTTTTCTGCCCAACCTCCATTACCACCGTTTCTGGGTGGAGAGTGAGCAACGCTGGGTCCGCCTGCGCGTCTCCGCGGCGGGTATGCGCATCATCGACAAAAAAGGTATCGACACCGTGCTCGCCGAGATGCGCGCCCGGGGCGAAAAGGTTTGAGGAGATAGATCATGGCTAAGGCAGTTCGCGAAAAAATCCGCCTCAACTCCACCGCCGGCACGGGACATTTCTACACCACCACCAAAAACAAGCGTACCCAGAGCGGAAAAATGGAGATCCGCAAGTATGATCCGGTGGCGCGCAAGCACGTGATTTACAAGGAAGGAAAGATCAAGTAAGAGGCTTTGTCCCTTGACCTCAAAAGCCCCGCCAGGCGGGGCTTTTGTTTTGGCCTCCTTGCAGCAAAGCCCGGCTACTTTCTGAAAAGCCAAAACAGCAAGGTGAGCGCCAGGCTCGCAAGCAGCGAAGTGGTAAGCGGAAAATAGAAGGTGAAGTTCTCCCGCCGGATGAGAATGTCTCCTGGCAGCCGCCCCAGACCCGACTTTTGCAGCCAGGGCCAGAGCAGCCCAAGGGCCAGCAGTACGGCGCCCAGAATCATCAGCGCTTTTTGCATCATCCCCTCTCCAGCAGCAGATTCCCCACGTCATCCACCAGGCAACGCCACCCCCGCGCCAGCCAGGTGGTGGCCACGGTTTCCGTAATAATAGCCGGCCCTTCCAGCTCCTGACCCAACGCCAGGCTTTCACGCCGCCAGTGGGGCACGGGCGCGGGCTCGCCCGCCACCGGCACCCAGCCCACCGGTTCACAGTGGGTTTTTACGCCCCGTTTTTCAAGCGCCACCGGCAATGCCCGCCCCCGTACCGCCAGGCGCAAATTAACCAGCTCCACCGGCAGCGCCATGCGGTGTCCGTAACGGCGACGATGGGCCTCATGAAAGGCCTCTTCCACTTCGGCCAGCATGCCCCGCCAGGGAAGATTCAGGGTATGGGACTGGCCGCGATAGCGCAGATCCAATGAGGGCGAAGATTCAATCTCTTCCGGCGAAAAGCCCTCTTTTTCCAGGGCGGCGATACCTTCTTGCGTCAACACCGCCAAGGCCGCATCCAGCTCCTCCAGGTCGATTTCATGCAGACGCTTCAGCCAGGTGCGCGAAAGCTGCCGGCCAGGACGGGCGGCCAGCATACCCAAAGCCGAGAGCACGCCGCCATGCACCGGTACCAAAGCATGGCGCATACCCAGCGCCTCGGCCAGGGCGCAGACATGCAACCCACCAGCACCACCAAAAGAGACCAGAGTGAAACCGCCTGGATCGACGCCCCGCTCAATGGAGATGGTGCGCAATGCCCTCGCCATGTGTTCGTTGGCCACGGCGATGATGCCTTGCGCCGCTTCCAGGGCGCCGCATCCCATGCGCCGGCCCAGCTCCGCCAGTGCCCGTTCCGCCGCAGGCCTGTCCAGCATCATGCCGCCGCCGAGGAAGGCATCGGGCAGCAGCCGCCCCAGCAGCAGGTTGGCGTCCGTCACCGTGGGCTGGTTGCCGCCGCGGCCGTAGCAGGCCGGCCCCGGATCGGCCCCCGCCGACTCCGGCCCCACCTGCAACATGCCCCCCTCGTCCAGCCAGGCAATGGAGCCGCCGCCGGCGCCGATGGTGTGCATCTCCACCATGGGCACCGCCACCGGCCAGCGACCGATGTGCCCCTCGCTGGTGAGGCGCGGCTCGCCGTCCACCAGCGCCACGTCGGTGGAGGTACCCCCCATGTCGAAAGTGAGCAGCCGTTCCCTTTCCGCCGCCCGGCCAACGAAACGGGCCGCCACCAAGCCGCCCGCGGGCCCGGAAAGCAGCATCCGTACCGCCTGGCGCCCCGCCTGACCGGCGGCCACGGTATCGCCGGAGCTTTGCATCACTGACAGCCGCGCCCCCGGCAGGCCCGACTGCAAGCGCGCCAGATAGCCCTCCACCAGCGGCCCCACCCAGGCGTTGAGCCAGGTGGCCATGCCGCGCTCATACTCACGGATCTCCGGCAGTACTTCAGATGAGAGAGAAACGAACAGCCCTTCGGGCAGCGCTTTGGCAATGGCCTTCTCGGCACTGTCGTCCAGCCAGGAGAAGAGCAGATTCACCGCCACCGCCTGGGGCCGCAACCGCGCCACCGCCTCTTGCAGCGCCTTCAAATCAGCCTCGGTGAGCGTTTCGATCCATTCGCCCTGGGCCGAAAGGCGACCACCGGTCTCAACACACAGCGCCGGCGGCACCGGCGGTGGCAGGGGTTCTGGCTGAAGATTGTACAGCTCGGCACGGTTTTGCCGGCCAATGGTGAGCAGATCAGCAAAACCCCGGTTGGTGACCATAAGGGTACGCACGCCCTTCCCTTCCAGCACCGCGTTGGTGGCCACGGTGGAGCCGTGCACCAGCCGCAGCCCTTCCGCCTCCAGTCCCAGTTCGCGGATGCCCTGCAAAATGGCCTGCTCCGGCGCCTGAGGAGTGGACAGCACCTTGTGCACCCGCAGCCGGCCCGCTTCCCAAAGCACAAAATCGGTAAAGGTGCCGCCGGTATCGACACCAAGAAAGCGCGATTTTTCCTGCTCCGCCACGTATCATGTCCGCCGATGGGAAGAGGCGATATTCTACTTCAGGCAAAAGAACTGACACGTCAAGATGGACCGGTAACGCGGTTGCGCGGACTGGATCTGGAACTGCGCGCGGGTGAAACCACCGCGCTGCTTGGCGTCAACGGCGCAGGCAAATCCACTACTCTGGCGCTGCTTTGCGGCGCGCTGCGTCCCACGCGGGGCCAGGTGCGGGTGCTGGGCATGGATCTATACCGGCAGCCCCGCCAGGCGAAACGCCATTTGGGGCTGCTGCCCGAACGTCCGCCCCTCTATCCCGAACTGACGGTGGATGAAAACCTCGATTTCGCCGCCCGCCTGCGCGGCCTTGACCGCCGCCAGGCGCAACAGGCCCGCCGCCGGGTGAAGCAAGAACTCGACCTCACCGGTTTCAGCCGCCGCCTGGCGGGCAGGCTGTCGCGCGGCATGGCTCAGCGGGTGGGCATCGCCCAGGCCCTGATCCACCAGCCCGAAGTGGTAATTCTGGACGAGCCCACCGCCAGCCTTGATCCGGTGCAGGCCAAATCACTGCGCGGGTTGGTGGCGGCCCTGGGCGAGAAACGAGCGGTGCTCCTGGCGACCCATCTGCTGGCCGATGTGGAACAGCTCTGCCATCAGGTGATTGTGCTGCGTGACGGCCAGGTCGCGGCCCGCGAACGGCTTTTTGACCAGCCGGGCGCCCGTGTCCATCTGCTGCGCCCGCCCCCGGCGGAAAAATTGCAAGCGGTGCCAGGCGTGGCCGAGGCGCACCCCCAGCCGAACGGCTGGTTCCAGCTCATCCTCACGGCACCGCCGGAATCGGCGCTCCGCGAGCTGGCCCAAGCTGACTGGGGTCTGACTGACTTTATCAGGGGCCGTCACGATCTGGAACGGCTGACCAACCTGATGGTGGACGCATGATCCGCCTGCTTCTTCGCCACCAGCTGGCCCGCCGCTACGCCACCGTCACCCCCTGGCTGGCGACGGCGGCGTCGCAACTGCTGCTGGCCTGGCTGCTCTTCGCCCAGCTTGAGATCTATCTCAAAATCCAGCCGCGGCTGACCAGCCTGGCCAGTACATTGGGCATTCACGACCTGGTTATCGCCCCCACCCTGGCCTCCACCGCCCTCGCCTTGCTGCTGCTGGCGCCCCTGCTGGGAATGGACGCCATCGCCGGCGAAAGGCGCGACGGACGCATGGCGCTGTTCAGCTCCTCTCCGGTTTCGCCCGGCGCGCTTGTTTTGGGCAAATGGCTCGGCCAGTTGGCGGTGCTGCTGCCCCTGTTGCTGCTGGCACTGGCGATGGGGCTGGCGGTGGGACTGGGCAGCCATCTGGACGCGGGCCAGCTGGCCGCTTCCGCCCTGGGGCTGCTGCTTACCCTGGCCCTGGCGTGCGCGGTCACCCTGTGGCTTTCCAGCCTGGTGGAACAACCACTCACCGCGGCGGCCCTCTCCTGGGGCGTGCTGCTGCTCGCCTGGTTCATCGACAGCAGCGGCGGCGACAGTCTGACGACCCTCTCCCTGCGCGCCCATCTGCAACCCTTTTTCCAGGGCCTGGTCACGCTCGCCTCTCTGGGCTGGTTTTTCCTGCTCACAGTGGCGACACTGCTGCTCACATTTTTGCAACTGCGCCGGCTGGCTGGCAGCGACACCGCGCGCCGCCACCGTCTGATGCTGTTGCTTGTCGCCCTGGCCACCGCCCTGGCGCTGGCCGGCCTGACCCGCCTGAACAGCCGCTGGGACTGGACCGACGCCAAACGCAACACCCTCTCCCAATCCAGCCAGGCGGCGCTGGCCGCGCTCGACGGGCCGGTGGCGGTATCGGTCTATCTGGAGAACTATCCGGTACAGCGCGCCGCCGTGCGCGAGCTGCTGGAGAAATACCGCCGCGCCGACCACCGTTTCAGCTACCGTTTCATCGACCCCAAAACTCACCCTGAAGAGATTCGCAAAAACGGCATTGTGCGCACGCCCACCCTGCTGCTCCACGCCGGCAGCCACTACCAGCGGGTGGAGACGGTGGACGAATCCCATCTGACCGCCGCCCTTGCCCGGCTGGGGCGCAAGGGCACGGGCTGGATCGGCGCCCTCACCGGCCATGGCGAGGCCAGGCTCTTCGGCCAGGCCAATTTCGATCTGGGTGATTTTGGACGCCTGTTGGAACAGCAGGGCTATCGCGTGGTGGCAATCGATGCCACCGCCACCGGACAGATTCCTGAAAACCTCGATCTATTGATAATGGCCGCCCCGGCCACCAGGCTGGCGGCGGGCGAAATTCAAATACTGAAACGCTATCTGGACGACGGCGGCAATCTGCTGTGGCTGGCCGACGGCATGCTCTTGCCGGAAATGGCATCAGCCTTGGGCATCAGCTTCCTGCCAGGCGTGGTGGTGGACGCCGCTGCGGCGGGCCTTGGGCTGGACCGCCCCACGGTGGCGGTGGCGCGCCCGGCGGACGATCATCCGGTCACCCGCGCCCTCGCCGGGCCGGTGCTGCTGCCCCGCGCGCGGGCCATCAAGGCCCAGCGGGCCAACGGCTGGCAACCGCAACCACTGCTGCGCACCGGCCCGCGAAGCTGGAACGAAACCGGCGCGCTCAAGGGCGCCATTCAGCGCGATCCCCAGGTGGGGGAAGAACAGGGGCCGCTGACCCTGGCCGTCGCCCTGACGCGGGGCGCCCAGCGGGTGGCGGTGGTGGGCGGCAGCGATTTCCTCGGCAACAGCTTTCTCGGCAACGGCGCCAACCGTCCTTTCGGCCTGGCCCTGGTGCGCTGGCTCAGCGGCAACGACAAGCTGATCCAGGTAAAGCCCTACCGGCCGCCCGACCAAAAGCTGCGCTGGCCCCATAAAACGCTGGCGGCGGTGGCGGCCCTCTTTCTGGCTGGTGTGCCGCTGGTGCTGGCGGCGACCGGCCTGTTCATCGCCTGGCGGCGGAGGCGCGTCTGATGCCGGAACTGCCGGAGGTGGAGACTACCCGTCGGGGCATTGCGCCCCTGGTGGAAGGGCGGCGGGTCACCGGCGTGGTGATCCGCCAGCCACGCCTGCGCTGGCCGGTGCCTGAAACGGTGCCCGGTCTGCTGACCGGACAGTTGCTGAGGCGGGTGACACGGCGTGCCAAATATCTGCTGTTCCATTTCGACCAGGGCGTCCTGCTGCTCCATCTGGGCATGTCGGGCAGCCTGCGGGTGGTGCCGGCTGAAACGCCACCGGCGGCCCACGACCATTTCGATCTGCTGCTGGGCCGCCACTGCCTGCGGCTGCGCGATCCACGCCGGTTTGGCGCCGTGCTCTGGAGCGATGGCCCGGTGGCGGCCCATCCGCTGCTGGCCGATCTGGGACCGGAGCCGCTCTCCGACGCTTTCGACGGCGACTGGCTCCATCGCCAGGCCCGTGGCCGCCGAGCGCCGGTGAAAAACTTCATCATGAACAGCAAGGTGGTGGTGGGGGTAGGCAACATCTACGCCAGCGAATCGCTCTTTGACGCCGGCATCCACCCCGCCCGGCCATGCGGACGCATTTCGCGCCAGCGCTATCAGCGGCTGGCGGCCAGCATCAAGGCAACCCTGGAAGCGGCCATCGAACAGGGCGGCACCACCCTGCGGGACTTCCACCAGGCCGACGGCAGGCCGGGCTATTTCGAGCAGTCGCTCAAGGTATATGGACGGGCGGGAGAAGACTGTCCACGCTGCGGAGGTGCCATCCGCCGGCGGATGATCGGACAGCGGTCGAGCTACTACTGCCCGAACTGCCAGCGGTAACGCTACAACATCCGCTCCAACGCCCGGGCGTGGCGCGCGGCGCTGCGGGGCGTGCGCAGCCGCTCGGCACGGACGATGCAACGCAGGTCGTTGAGCGCGGTATCAAAATCGTCGTTGATGACCAGATAGTCGTACTCGGCGTAGTGCGAAAGCTCGCTCCGGGCCTCGGCCATGCGCCGCTCGATCACCGCTTCGTCATCCTGACCACGGCTGCCCAGCCGTTCGCGCAAGGCCTCGATGGAAGGGGGCGCAATGAATATGGAAACCGCCTCGGGAAACACCTTGCGCACCTGGCGCGCCCCCTGCCAGTCGATCTCCAGCACCACGTCGCTGCCACCAGCCAACTGTTCCCGCACGCCGGCCTCGGACGTGCCATAGTAGTTGCCGAACACCTCCGCCTGCTCCAAAAAAGCGCCTTCAGCCACCAGACGCTGGAACTCGTCCACCGAAACGAAATGGTAGTGAACGCCGTTCTCTTCACCGGGCCGGGGCGGCCTGGTGGTATGAGAAACAGAAAGCGCCAGCCTGCCGTCTTCCGGCAGCAGCGCCCGCAACAGACTGGTTTTGCCCGCGCCGGAGGGGGCGGACACGATGAAAAGAATGGTGTCGGTCATATGGTTTACTCGATGTTCTGAATCTGTTCGCGCATCTGCTCAATGAGCACCTTCATCTCCACGGAAATGGCGCTGGTCCCGGCGTCCGCCGATTTGGAGCCCAGGGTATTGGCCTCGCGGTTGAGCTCTTGCATGAGAAAGTCCAGACGCCGCCCCACCGGCTGCTCCAGTTTCAGCACCCGGCGCACCTCGTCCAGGTGGGTGGCGAGACGGTCCATCTCTTCATCCACGTCCAGGCGCTGGGCCAGCAGGGCCATCTCCTGTTCCAGCCGTTCGGGATCGAGATCGCGGCTCACCTCCTCCAACCGCGCGCGCAGCCGCTGACGCACATTGTCGATCACCAGGGGCATGCGACGGCGGGCTTTTTCCACCAGCGCATCAAGTTGGCCGCAGCGGTCAAGCACCAGCTCGGCCAGCCGCGCTCCTTCCCGCTCGCGGGTGGCCACCAGCCCGTCAAGGGCCTGGTCGAACAGCGCCAGAGCCGCCTGCTGCAAGGGACCGGGGTCGGTTTCACCGCTCTGCACCAGACCGGGCCAGTTCAGCAACTGCAAAAGATCGGGCTGGCGCGCCCGCGGCAGCCGTGCCGCCACCTTTTCCATGAGATCCGCCAACTGCTCCAGCTGGCCGGTGCTGAGCTGAAGTTCCCCCCCGGCATCAGGCGCCGGGCGATAGCGCAGCAGACACTCCACCTTGCCACGTCCCAGACTCGCCCTGGCCCGTTCACGCACCGCCGGCTCAAGGGCGCGCAGATCTTCCGGCAGGCGGACGAACAGCTCCAGATATCGATGGTTGACCGAACGCAGCTCCCAAACCAGCTCGCCCAGCCCGTCACGCCGTTCCACCCTTGAGAAGGCGGTCATACTTTTTGCCATTTTTCTCCATCCGGCACCTCTGCCGGCCACACAAAAAAGAGCATTTATGATACTTTGGTTTTAGAGGAAGGTTTGAATTTTAAGGAAACTCTGATAAAAGCCATCCTTGGCTGCATCAGAACGCCGCGCCGCAAATGCGGTTTACGGCTTGTTCCAAAACCAGTGGCTTGGTGCCATTGATTTTTCCGGTACATCCTAGTACCGGAGGACGGCCTGAACTTTCAAACCTTCCTAAAAAACCTTCCCCGGTATAGGGAGGTGCCGGCCAGATCGATTGCGCCAAGTAATCGACTTTCAGATATTCCCGATCCGTGCGCCAGGCACGGTGAGCCCGGCCGACAGATATGAATTGCCATTGCGGCGAATCGACTTGGTACCGTGTCTTCAGAGAAGAAACATCGCAAACCCCTGCCATCGGGCACCCGGCTGGATTATTACACTCTGCACCGGCTGATCGGCAGCGGTGGATTCAGCCTCATCTATCTTGCCCGGGAAGATGACACCGGTGACGAGGTTGCAATCAAGGAGTATCTACCCAAGCGCTTCGCCCGCCGCGGCGAAGGCGGAACCATCCATTTCTCAAGCGAAAACGATCAGGAAAAATTTTATCGGGGGCTGCGGCTGTTCTTTCTCGAAGCCAAGGCATTGGCCACCCTGCACCACCCCAATATCGTCAACGTGCGCAACTGCTTTCTGGCCAACGACACCGCCTATCTGGTAATGGACTATGAGCCGGGAAAAAACCTGGCCCGCTACATCAAAAGGCGTAAAGGCGGCCTGAGCACCCGTTTCCTGATGACGGTCTTCCCACCGCTACTGGATGCGCTCTCCCTGATACATGAGTCGCAGCACCTGCATCTCGACATCAAACCGAGCAATATCCACATCCGCCCGGGCGGCAGCCCGTTGCTGCTCGATTTCGGCGCGGTCTATCACCTCAACAGCGGAGACCAGAAAAAGGCGCAGGTCATTACGCCTGGTTTTTCGCCCATCGAACAGTATCGCGGCGTGAGCAAGGTGGGCCCCTGGACGGATGTTTACGCCATCGGCGCCAGCATGCGTACTTGCATAGAGGGCAAGCCACCGCCATCGGCCACCGAACGCCATGTGAAGGACACCATGGTTCCCGCGGTGGAAGCGTTCGGCAAGCGCTACCCCCATTATTTGCTGGAAGCTATCGACAGAGCCATGGAGATTGACCCCCAAAAACGGATACAATCTGCGGCTCTGTTACGCAAGGCACTTACCGGCACTACAGCCCCACGGAAACGGGTGGCACAGGTATGAGCAAGAAACAACCCCCAAGCGCCTGTCTCTCCTTTCGCGGAGACCGCTCCCAAAACCAGGATCGCGCTGTCGTTCTGCATGGAAAGCAGAGTTGTCTCTTAGTGCTGGGTGACGGCCTGAGCGGTCACCCCCGGGGAGAAATGGCCGCCCAGATTCTGGTGGACACCTGCCAGGAACAGTGGGATGCGGTCAACAAGCCGGTCATCAACCCCATTTATTTCTTGCAAAAGTGCAGTCGTCTCGCCCACGAAGCCATCTCCGACTTCGGCCTCCATCAAAAGCCCCCCATCGTGCCGCGAACCACCGCGGTACTGGCCTTGTTGCAGGAGGGACACTGTTATTGGGGCCACGCGGGCGACAGCAGGTTCTACCTCATCCGGGATGGCGGCGTGGCCCATGTCTCCCGCGATCACATAGTGGCCAACGAGTCCATTTCCACGACCATGAGGGCGGGGGTTGATCCCAACGCCATCACCCGCTGCCTGGGCGGTCACAATCAGGGAGCCGCCATGTCCCTGGGCAATCCTCTGCCGGTGAGGGAAGGCGACGTCATCCTGCTCTGCTCCGACGGTTTCTGGCACCAGCTGGACGAACAGCGGATCGTCGAAACGCTCACCCAGGGCGCGCCTCTGGAAGAGGCGCTGGAAATTCTCTGCAATCACGCCCTGGTGAACGCCATGGGCGAAAGCGACAACATCACCGTGGCGGCGGTGGAGGTCAGGGGCAATATCTGCGGTATAAAGGAAGATCAGTTGTGGCAGGACGAGGAGACCAGCCTGCTCGCCGCAATCGATCACCTCAACCGTCTCATCGACGAAAAACTTTAGGATATACGATATGAGACCCAGTGGTCGCCCGGCGGGGCAGATGCGACCTGTCCGTTTCCAGACCGACTTTACAAAGCACGCCGAAGGGTCCGTGCTTGCCGCCTTTGGCGATACCAAGGTGATCTGCACCGCCTCTGTGGAAAACCGGATTCCCCGCTGGATGGAAAAGGGCCGGGGAGGTTGGATCACGGCAGAGTACGGCATGCTGCCTCGTGCCACGGGCACCCGCACCGGACGGGAATCCGCACGGGGCAGACAGAGCGGCCGCACCCTGGAAATCCAGCGTCTCATCGGACGCTCCCTGCGCGCGGCGGTGGATCTGGAAAAACTGGGCGAACGCACCATCACCATCGACTGTGACGTGATACAGGCCGATGGCGGCACCCGCACCGCTTCCATCTCCGGAGGCTACGTGGCCCTGGCGCTGGCGATCCGCCGGCTGCTGGCATCGGGTGAGCTGGAAGACCCCCCCCTGATCCACCAGGTGGCCGCTGTTTCGGTAGGCATCTGGGAAGGGATGCCAGTGTTGGATCTTGACTATGCGGAAGATTCCAGCGCGGAAACCGACATGAATATCGTCATGGACGATGCCCAGCGTTTTATCGAAATTCAGGGCACCGCGGAGGGTACACCC
>JALVUB010000031.1 GCA_027023915.1 Sedimenticola sp. | reverse complement strand
GGACCTTGCCCTCGTCCACCAGCGGAACATCCTCTGACAAAAAAGTGGAAACAGAAGACGCCTTCTCCGCTGGAGCAGGCCTATTTCCAATGCCCAGGGCATCGATTGCCCGGAACAGATCCATGGCGCTCACCGGCTTGGTCAACACCTGTTCGATGCCCGCTTCTTCACACGCCCGACGGGCCGCATCGGTAACATCGGCCGTCACCATGATAAAGGGAACCAGAGGCTCACCGGCATGGGCGAACCGATAGAGCTGATAGGCCTCAAGGCCGTTGAGATCGGGCATATGCATGTCCAGCAGCACCAGATCGTACTCATCCTCTTCAACAGCTTCGAGAAAGGATTCGCCACTGGACACTTCGGTCACCCGATGCCCGGCGGTAGTCAGCATGACCGTCAGAATCAGCCGGTTGGTGGCGTTGTCGTCGGCCACCAGCACATTGAGCCGGACTTGATTGTCGCGAACCTCGTTGAACGGCTGGTGAACGATCCCCTCCGGCAGATTTATCGTGTGCAGCGCCCGGAACAATTCTTGTTCCGAGCTCACCCACATCGACCGCCCCCGCAACTGATGTTCCCGTGCAACCCTGCTGTCGTCACATACGGCAATCATGGGTTTGGTCTGGGCCAACAGGGATTGATCCGCCCACCGTTCGCGTAACGACTCCACCTGCCCGACAAACTCATTGCAAACGACCATCGCCTCCACCGGCGTGTATTCATGGCCTGCCCGCCACAAAAGCTGTTCCGCCTCGTCCAGGGAGGTCGCCGAAAGCACTTCCAGATTCCAGCTCCTCAACAAGCTGCCCAAGCGAACGGCCTCCCCGTCATCGCGAAACAGCACCAATACCGCGCGTCCAACGACCGGCAGGGATTCCATCCCGGTTTCGGCGGCTTTCAAGGGTAATGTGAACCAGAATGTTGAGCCCTCATCAGGAACGCTCTCGAGACGCAAATCCCCTCCCATGAGGGCCACCAGTTCACGGGCAATGGTCGTTCCCAGGCCGGTACCACCAAAACGACGTGAAGTGGAGTTGTCCGCCTGGGTGAACGGCTCAAGAATCAGCTGCTGTTTGTCCTCGGGAATTCCGATTCCGGTGTCGCGCACCGCAAAGGTCACCTGACAAATACCGTCATGCTCACCCACCAAGGTGCAGCGCAGCTCCACCTCTCCTTCGCTGGTGAATTTGATCGCATTGCCCAACAGATTCACCAACACCTGGCGAAGGTGGTGCTCATCCCCCACAAGCCGTATGGGCAACCGGGGATCCATGCTGCAATATAGGCTCAATCCTTTCTTCTGAGCCTCCACGCTCATCATCTCTTCGAGTCCGTTGACCAGCGCGTGAAGATCGAACCCCTCTTTTTCCATCACCAGCCGGTTGGCTTCGATCTTGGACAGATCGAGAACGTTGTTCACCAGCTCCAACAGCATGCGGCTGGAACGATCCACTATCCCCACCAGTTGCCTCTCCTTGCCCGCAAGCTCCCGGGCGGCCAACAGTTCCGTGGCGCCGATGATGCCGTTCAATGGTGTTCTGATCTCGTGGCTCATGTTGGCCAGGAACTGGCTCTTGGCACGGTTGGCCTCTTCCGCCTCCCTCTGGGCCTTTCGCAGCCGCTGTGCCAGCGCGGCCGCGTACACTGGCAATATCAGAAGGGTCATCAACAACCCTGTCCCCACAGCACGATGGGCGGTCCAGTAGTCTGAAAACACCAGAACCGTTCCAAACCCAACCACCGAGAGGCCGGTGGACAGATAGGTGCTCCAACCGCCGTAGCGGAAAGTGTTACCAAAGATTATCCAGGGATAGACGCCGAACCAGGGCGCTCCAGCTTCACCCGCGACATACATGATGTAAGAGGTGGCGGAAACGTCCATGAAGATGGCGATCCCTCTGCGCAGCACCGAGGGGGTCTGGGCAAAATGGGTTATCACCGCATGGGATAGCGCAAAGGCAAGAAAAACCACCGACAACCGTAGCGGCGCCCAATAGGCCAGAAAGCCCTTGCCGCTGTACCATCCGTCGAAAACCAGATAGGCGATGAAAGCCAGCGGCAGCAAAAGCCGCAGCAGCGCCTGTTCGCGCTCACCTTCCAGTTGTTCCGCTCTCTCGCGTTCAACCTTGCCTTGAGGAGTGTTTTCTGTTTTACTCATCACACCATTCATGGCCATAGCTTTATCAAAGCACAGTTCACCCATATTATTCACTAGCACGTTCCATGCCATGTGATTCAGGTGTTCGCATAAGTTGTTGTTATAAAAATATTTTTCATAGCGCTTTGCAAATCATGGCCCAGGTTTATCAATCGATTTACGTCATTTTTCCCCCTTTTAGCGACAAAAAATCAGCAAACTTAAGGACCACTCCAAAATCTCGTGGCACCCGTGTAGGACAGGGAAGCCCCGCCATTTTTGACTCTACAAACAAATAGAAACAGAACAAGCTGAAAACGCTTTTTGGCTTGTCTGGAGAAAAATTGCCTGGACGGTGATTTTTCTGGATCCAAAGGAAGGTTTGAAAAATTCAAGCCTAACCCCCGCAAAGGAAGTGCCGGCAAAATCAATGGCGCCAAGCCATTGATTTCGGAGCAAGCCGTAAACCCCGTTGCGGCGTGGCGACCCTGATAAAGCCATGGAAGGCTTTTATCAGAGCTTCCCAAAAGGATGTGCCGTTAGAATCGTTTGCAACAGGTGATTCAACCTGTAGCAAACGCTGTCCTTCGGTGTGAAGGGCCCTGGAAATACCGAGAATGGTTTTTCCCGGGTTATGAAAAGATTGACATCTAAGTTGGAGTCCTTGGCATGGTCACCAAAAGCGACATAGAAAAAACCCTGAAAGAGTCCATCGCCCGTCAGAAAATGGTGAGCGAAAGTGAAATCACGCCTGAATCCACCCTGGATGAACTGGGCATCACTTCTCTCGACTCCATCTCTTTGGTGTTCGACATCGAAGATCAATACGGCATCGAAGTGCCCAATGAAGAGCTGAAAAAGCTGCGAACCGTGGGCGACATTATCGATGGGGTTGAAAAACTGTTGGCGGCCCAGAACAGATGAAAACAGTCGCCATCACCGGCCTGGGTTGCGTCTCCGGCCTGGGGCTTGACGCTGACGCCTGTTGGCAGGCGCTGCGCGAAGGAAAAAGCGGCATCCAGCCGCTGAAAGGTTTTGATGAGAGTGATCTTAAGGTGGCCACGGCGGCCCAGGTGCCGGATTACCGCCCGGAAAAGCACTTCCAGCCCGCCCAGCTCGGCCTGCTCGACCGCCACAGCCAGTTCGCCCTGCTCGCGGCGCGTGAGGCGGTAGCCAACGCCGGTCTGAATGAGGCACATCGCAAAACCATGGCGGCGGTGATCGGCACCGGCTGCGGCGGCAAGGAGACCGACGAACTCACTTACCAAAAGCTCTACAAGGAAGAGAAACGCCGGGTTCACCCCTTTACCATTCCGCGAGGGATGCCGTCGGCGGCCTCCAGTCAGGTAACCATGGATCTCGGCATCCAGGGCCCGGCTTTCACCGTGGCCAGCGCCTGTGCATCCACCAACCACGCCATCGCCCAGGCGGTGTTGATGATCCGTGCCGGTTTGGCAGAGACTGCCATCGCCGGCGGCACGGACGCGCCTTTCACCTACGGCCTGCTCAAGTCCTGGGAGGCATTGCGCATTCTGTCGCCCGACACCTGCCGCCCCTTCAGCCGCGACCGCAAGGGATTGGTGCTGGGAGAGGGCGCCGGGATGGTGGTGCTGGAATCCCTGGACCATGCCGAGCGTCGGGGCGCCGCCATCCACGGCCTGATCCGTGGCATCGGCATGAGCGCGGATGCCAGCCATATCACCGATCCATCACCGGAAGGTGCCGCCCGAGCCATGCAGGCGGCGCTGGACGACGCCGGCATTTCCGCCGACTCGATCGGCTATCTCAACGCCCACGGCACCGGCACCCAGCTCAACGACCTTTCCGAAACCCGCGCCATCCACGCCGTCTTCGGGGACCACGCGGGGCGGCTGGCGGTCTCCTCCACCAAATCCATGCACGGACACGCTCTGGGGGCGGCCGGGGCGCTGGAGCTGATCGCCACCGTGCTTGCTCTGAAAGAGCAGATGGCGCCTCCCACCGCCAACTTCACCGAGCCGGGGGAAGGGTGCGACCTGGACTATGTGCCCAACCAGGCAAGACCCCTGAAAAACGCCCGCTTTGCCATGAGCAATGCCTTCGCCTTCGGCGGACTCAACGCCGTCCTGGTGGTGGAAAGGGCCGCCTGAGCGGTTTACCCCTTGCTGAACAGGTAGTGCCCGTTGCCGAAATGGATGCCCGATTCCGGCCGGAAACAAGCCTTGCAGAGAATGAAGTAATCGTTCCAGAACTTCAGGCGTTCTGGCGGCAGGTGTTGCCTGAGCCGTTCCAGGCTGCCCCAGTAACGCTTGTGCCACTCGTCCAGGGTGGTCCAGTAGTTCATGCCGTTAATGAACCAACTCTTCTCGAAACGGAGATGAGACTCGGCATGGCGCGGCAACTCGTCGAACGGCCAGATACGACCACCTGGGAAATAGGCGCCGATGAGGCTCTTTGAAGGGTCGAGAAACTGGGGAATCACCGGACGGGAGGTGATGAGATGGTGAAACGCCCTGCCCCCCGGCCGCAGATAGCGCGCCACCTTGGCATGGAGCTGCTCCAGGTTGCGAATGGCGCATACCAGGCCGATGGAAGTGACCACGTCGAAACTCTCCGGCTCCACATCTTCATCGTCCAGGGAATCGAGATCCTTATGGATCACCCGGAACCGGCCTTGCCCAAATGGGTGCTCGGAATCAGCCATGCATTTCCTTAGAAAATCCACCTGGACGATGCTGGGGGTTACCCCCACCACCTCCACATCGGGATAGTTCTCGAAAAGCCAGCTTTCGAAGGAGCCGAAACCACAGCCGATATTCAGGATACGCTCATCACCCCGCAGCCCGATGCGCTCGGCAATGAGCCGGAACTTGTTGCCCTGGGCCTCTTCCAGAGTAAGCCCGGATGATTCCACCTCTTCGGGCGTCTCTCCGTAATAGGCCATGGTGTAAGCGCGATAGCGGCGGTCAAGAAAGGCATCGAAAAACTCGGCTTTTTCGTCATAGTGGACATCCATCAAGTCGCCGGTCTGTTCCGAAAGGATTCCCGAGGCCGGGCAAAGATCAACCGACTCGATAGGCACCGGTTTTTTGCACAGCGCCTTGTACTCCCTTTCGAGAAAACGGGCCACATGAACCTCCATCCGTTTCGCCTCCGGTGAACCCCAGGGAAGCAGCCCTTCCCCACCCTTCTGCGCCGTCACCACCGACATTTTCACCCCCAACTGATTGGATCATGAACATCTGCCACAGGATACAAAAAAGGGGCTGGCAGACAAGCCGCCAGCCCCTTCCAGGGATTTGGTGGGCCGTGCAGGAATCGAACCTGCGACCAACTGATTAAAAGTCAGCTGCTCTACCGACTGAGCTAACGGCCCGAAAGAGCGCGCATTATACAGCGAAGACCGGTCGTCTGGAAGACCTAAAATCCTCCTTGGTAACGGGTGGGATCGGGCAATCCTGCGTCGGCAAAGCCCTGGGCGCGCAGACGGCAGGAGTCACAGCGACCGCAGGCCCGTCCTTTTTCATCAGCCTGATAACAGGAGACGGTAAGGGAGTAATCCACCCCCAGACGGGTGCCGACACGAATAATTTCCGCCTTGCTCATTTCGATCAGCGGCGCGTGAATGTGGAAGCGATCTCCTTCCACCCCCGCCTTGGTGGCCAGATTGGCCAGCTTTTCGAACGCTTCGATAAAGGCGGGCCGACAGTCGGGATACCCTGAATAGTCAACGGCGTTAACGCCGACGAACAGATCACGGGCGCCCAGCACCTCTGCCCACCCCAGAGCCAAGGCCAGAAAAACGGTGTTGCGCGCTGGCACATAGGTGACCGGAATGCCCTCCTGGGGTGTCTCGGGCACCGAGATACTGCTGTCGGTAAGGGCCGAGCCACCGATTTGATCCAATCCCAGACGAAGAACGCGGTGCTCTTCCACTCCCAGGTGCCCGGCCACCCGCCGAGCCGCCGCCAGCTCCGCCTGGTGGCGCTGGCCGTAGTCGAAGCTGAGGGCGTGGCAGGCGTAGCCCTGTTGTCGCGCCACCGCCAGGGCGGTGGCCGAGTCCAGGCCGCCAGAGAGGAGCACCACCGCTTTCTTTCCGCTCATCTTCCCGGTTCCTCACCCCACAATACTTTGTGCAGTTGAAGTTGAAAGCGAACCGGCAACCTGTCTTCCAGTATCCACTCGGCCAGGGTGGCGGGTTGCAGAACTTCCCAGGCGGGGGAAAAAAGAACTTCGCAAAGCCCGGCAAGCCGGCGCTTCTCCAGCTGCCGCCGGCTCCAATCGTAATCCTGACGATCACAAATCACGAACTTGATCTGATCGCTTGGTTTCAGAAACGCCAGATTTTCCCAATGGTTTCTCTCCATCTCTCCAGAACCCGGTGTTTTCAGATCCATCACCAGCGTGGCACGCTGGTCCACCTGAGAAAGATCGACAGCGCCGCTGGTCTCCACCGCCACCGAAAAGTCCTGATCGCACAAGGCGGCAATCAGCGCAAAACATCCTTTCTGGGCCAGCGGCTCGCCACCAGTAACCATCACCTGGGAAACGCCGAAATCCGCCACCTTGTCGCAAACCTCCTCCAGGCTCATGTTAAACCCACCCTTGAAGGCATAGGTGGTGTCGCAATAACTACAGCGCAACGGACAGCCGGTGAGGCGCACAAAAGCTGTGGGCACCCCGGTGGTGAGCCCCTCTCCTTGCAGAGAAAGGAAGATTTCGGTAATGCGCAGAGAGGTCACTTGAGCCGTTTGAGCCGGGCGCGCGCCAAGCGCGCCACCGAGCTGTCCGGATGCTCTTTTACCAATTTCTGGAACACCGCCCTGGCCTCTTGCTTCTTGCCCGCCATCTGCAACAGATAGCCTTTCTTCAGCAGGGCGCCCGGCACCTTGTCGCTCTGGGGAAAGCGCTGCAACAGCTCGTTGAAGCGGGCCAGGGCCGCATCGTTCTCCTGCAACACATAGTGGGTTTCACCCAGCCAGTAGAGGGCGTTGTCGGCCAGATCACTTTGGGGATAGCGTTTGAGAAAAGACTGAAAGGCGGAAATGGCTTTGTGGTAATCCCGGTGCGGCTGTTGCAGCAGGGCAAAAGCAGCGTCATAGGCCTTGTGCTCGGCAGCGGTGGGCGGATGGGTTGGCGTTGGCGCTGGCGTGGTGGTGGCGCCAACCTGCGCTTGTGCGGATGCCGTATCCGGCAGCGGATTCTTCAAATCTGGCAAGGGCGGTTTTTTTTCAGATCCCCGTGTCACTTCCTGAGTGGGTGCCGGTTGAGCACCGCTGCTGATTCTCTGATCGAGATCGAGATACATCTCCCGCTGTTTCTTCTCCAACCGGTCGAGGCGAAACTCCAGCTCCTCAACACGGCCCAGCAGTTTGCGATTGACTCCCTTCAGCCTTTCCACTTCCAGCAACAGGTCGCCGATCTGGGTGACCTGCCGCTCCACCCGCCGCAAGCGCTTCTCCACCGAATCATCGGCACGGGCGGTCGTCAGGGATATAACAAAGGCCAGGACGACCACCCAGGTTTTCAGGAAAAATCTGGAGATCATTGATAGACCAACACCGCGCGCCGGTTCTTTGCCCAAGCCAGTTCGTTGTGGCCCGGGTCCACCGGCCGTTCTTCCCCATAACTGACCGTATCAATTTGCAATGGGCTAACGCCTTCGGCCTCTAGAAAACGCTTCACCGCGTTGGCGCGCCGCTCGCCCAGGGCGATGTTGTACTCGCGGGAGCCCCGTTCGTCACAATGTCCCTCGATGAGCACCCGCGCCGATGGGGTGTTGATGAGATAGTCGGCATGGGCACGCAGAATGGGCAGGTATTGGGGTCTGATCTCCGAGCTGTCGTAATCGAAATGGATTACCTTCTCATGGAGTGGGCTGTCGGGATCATCCAGAGGAGAGCCGTTCCAACTTCCACCTTCCCGCGCCGCGCTGCTCTGGGCGCTGCTGCCGGTTTCGGTGCCGGCGTTGTTTCCGGCATTGCTGGTGGTCTTGGTGCTGGTGGTGCCACAGCCGGCAAGCAGAAGGGTCAACAGGAAGAGCGGAACGAACTTCAAGAGCCTTGTTTTCATGACTTGCACCTTATTTGTAATAGGGAGACCAAACCGGGTCACGCACATCCCCGTGCTGCAATGCCAGACGTTGCTTCACCCGACCATCGGTGGAAACCGCGGCCAACACCCCCCTGCCGCGGTAATTCGTCGCATAAATTATCATGCTGCCGTTGGGAGCGAAACTGGGAGATTCATCCAGCGAGCCGTCGGTAAGCACGGTGACATCCCGCCGGGCGAGATCCATGACCGCAATGCGATAATTGCGTCCCACCCTGGTGATAAATGTGAGCATCTTGCCGTCGGGCGAGTAGGAAGCCCTTGCGTTGTAGCTATTCTGGAAGGTGAGGCGCTCGGTACGACCACCGGTGACCGGAACGCGGTAGATCTGCGGCGAGCCGCCGCGATCCGAGGTGAACACGATGTAGCGCCCATCGGGTGACCAGGAAGGTTCGGTATCGATGGCCCAGTGATGCACCAGACGCCGCAATTTGCGGCGGGCCAAATCCATGACATAGATATCGGGATCGCCGTCCTTGGAGAGTGTCATCGCCAGAAAACGGCCATCGGGCGACCAGGCTGGTGCTCCGTTGATTCCCTTGAAGCTGGCGACCTTTTCCCGCTTGCCGCTGAACACCTCCTGAACCCAGATGCCGGGCCGGCCGTTTTCGAAGGAGACATAGGCCAGCTTGCGACCGTCTGGTGACCACGCCGGCGACATGATGGGCTCTTTGGAGGAGAGAATCACCTGGGAGTTCTGCCCGTCCGAGTCGGAAATCCGCAACGAAACACGCGGCTTTTTCACCGTGCCGGAAGAGACCACATAGGCGATGCGGGTGGCGAAGGCGCCCCGCCGGCCGGTGAGGGTTTCGAAAATGAGATCAGCGATGTGGTGCGCCACCCCGCGCAGATCGGCAGCGGTGGTGTCGAAGCTGTAACCGAGAAGCTGCTCGCCCTTATAGACATCGAACAGCTTAAACTCCACCTTGTAGCCGCCGGGCCCGTTGGCCAGAACGCGCCCTATCACCAGATTTTCCTGCTTCAGGGCCCGCCAGTCACGGAAGTCCACTTCGGTGGTGGTGGCGGGAAACGACAGCATTTGAGATTCCCGCAGAGGCTTGAAATAACCGCTGCGGTGAAGATCGGCCGCCACGATGGCGCCGATCTTCTGCGGCGGAGGCGGGGCCGGTTTCCCTTCCCAACGGAAGGGCACCACGGCGATGGGAAGCGCCCCTTCCGAGCCCTGAGTGATCTGGATGACCAATCCGGCGGAGGCCAGGGGGCTCGCCAGGAACAATATGAGCATCAATAACCGCAACAGTGATTTCATTGGTTGATGGGCTTGAAAATGAATGTGAAATCCCGAAACTCCCGCACCAGTCTGGCCGAACTGGGCATGGGCAGGGGGTCGGCGCGATAGACCGCGGCCGTCGCGGACCGGTCGAAGGCCGGGTTGCCGCTCGATTCTACCACCTCCGCCGCCAGCACCGAGCCATCGGCCCCCACACGCACCCGTACCTTGGCTTGCAAAGTTTGTCCATGAAGGGAGGGCGGCCTTATCCAGTTGTTTTCCACCTTGCGCTTGATGGCGGCAATGACCTGCTCGCGTTCCCGCGCCTCTTTTTCGCCCTGAAGCTGGGCGGCCAGCTCCGCTTCCCGCTTCTTGCGCTCTGCCTCCGCTCTTTTGCGCGCCGCCTCCTTTCGCTTACGCTCGGCCTCTTTGCGCCGGCGCTCCGCCTCCAGTTTTTTCTTTCGCTCCAGTTCCGCCTTCCGTTTTGCCTCGGCTTCGCGCCTCTTCTTCTCTTCAAGCCGCCGCTTGCGCTCCAGTTCCGCCTTGCGCTTTTTCTCGGCCGCCCGCCGTTGCAGAGCCAGACGGCGGCGGTGCTCGATCTCGGCTTTTTTACGCTCCAACACCTTGCGCCTGCGCTCGGCCTCCAGTCGTTTCTTCCTTTCGAGGGCCGCCTTGCGCTTGCGCGCCGCCTCCAGCTTTCTCTGACGCTCCAAAGCCGCCTTGCGGCGGCGTTTCATCCGTTTTTGCCGCTTATGCGCCGTCCGCTGCTGCCTGGCGTCCACCAGTCTCGCCTGGACAACCTGCACCTTGGGACGGTGCGGTTTGGGCGGATGGAGCCAATCAAGGCCAAAGACCATGACGGCGACCAGGACCAGGTGAATAATGGCCGCCAGGCCGAAACCCAGGGGATAACGCCGGATCAGCGCCCACATGGAAGCTCCTTAACCACCAGGTTCGGTAAGCAGCCCCACACTGTCGGCCCCCGCCGCCTGCAACAGCACCATGGCCCGCACCACGCGGCCGTAGTTCACCGAGCGGTCCCCCTTCACCAGCACCGGAATGCCTGGATTGGTGGCAATGATGGCTTCAGCCTCGCGCCGCAGTTCCCTCGCCCCCACCCGCCGGGTGCGGTCGTCGTCATAAGTGATATAAAAGTAGCCCCGGCGATCGACGCTCACCACCAGCGGACGCTTGGCCTCGTCCTTCACCGGCTCGGCATCGGCGCGGGGCAACTCCACCTTCACCCCCTGGGTGAGCAGGGGGACGGTAATCATGAAGATCACCAGCAGCACCAGCATCACGTCGATGTAGGGAACGACGTTTATCTCGGCCATGGGACGCAGCTTGCGACGGGCCATCAGTGTTTCTCTCCCATGAGGTGAACCTGGCGCTGAAGAATGTTGGCGAACTCCTCGGCGAAATCCTCGTATCTCGCCTCCAGCCGCTGTACCTGGTCGGCGAAACGGTTGTAGGCGACCACAGCGGGTATGGCGGCGAACAGCCCCATGGCGGTGGCGATGAGCGCCTCGGCGATCCCCGGCGCCACCAGATTGAGAGTGGCCTGCCTGACGTTGCCCAGGGCGTGAAAGGCGTTGATGATGCCCCAGACGGTGCCGAACAGCCCGACATAAGGGCTGGTGGAACCCACGGTGGCGAGAAAGGAGAGATACTGCTCCAGACTGTCCATCTCCCGGCTCATGGCCACCCGCATGGCGCGGCGGGTGCCTTCGATAACCGCCATGGGCTCCATGCCGGCGGTATCCCGCAAACGGACGAATTCACGAAAACCGGCATGGAAGACCGCCGCCATTCCCTGCAAATCCTCATGCTTGCGGTCGAGCCCCCGGTAGAGATCCCCCAGGTTGACGCCCGACCAGAAGCGCTCCTCGAAGGCATCAGCCTCGCGAACCGCTTTGTTGAGAATATGATGACGCTCGAAAATCGCTGTCCAGGAAAACAGCGATGCCAGCAGCAGACTGGCCATCACCACCTGCACCAGGGGGCTGGCATCCAGTACCAGTTGCAGAAATGAAAGTTCGTTATTCATGCATCTTCTCCAGGATCTCCCGGGGGATGGCTTTTGGGCGGAAGCGTTCTATGTCGATGCAGACCAACCCCACTTCGCCTACACAGAGGAGCTTGTCGTCCTTTTGCCGCAGCACCTCCTGGCGGATGGTGATCGCGCTGCGACCATGGTCGATGACCTCTCCAGTGACCCAGAGCAGGTCGTTGAAGCGCGCCGGCTCGCGGTAGTCGGCCTCGGCGCGGCGCACCACGAAGACGATGCCGTGGTCGCGCCGCAAATCGTCCTGCTCGTAGCCCAGGTGGCGCAGCCACTCGGTGCGCGCCCGCTCCATGAAGCGGAAATAGTTGGCGTAATAGACGATGCCGGCGGCATCGGTGTCTTCGTAATAGACACGCACCGGCCAGCGGAAACTCATGACGCCTCCCCGAAGAGGTCGTCCACCGGCGCCCCGCCCGGCGGCTTGAGGCCGAAATGTTCCCAGGTGCGGCGGGTGGCCATGCGGCCGCGGGGGGTGCGCATCAGATAACCCTGTTGGATCAGGTAGGGCTCAAGCACATCCTCGATGGTGCCCCGCTCCTCGCCGATGGCCGCCGCCAGGGAGTCCACCCCCACCGGTCCGCCCTCGAACTGCTCCACCACCGCCCGCAGCAGGCGCCGGTCCATGTGGTCGAAGCCGTTGGCGTCCACCTTGAGCATCGCCAGGGCGGCAT